>CAYTDH010000662.1:0-2500 GCA_964436325.1 uncultured Tangfeifania sp. | reverse complement strand
TATCGTTGTTAACTAATCTGAAATATTTAGTTCTTCATAAAAATAATTTCACAACCCTGCCGGATTTAACTCCATTAAATAAATTAATCGATATTTTTATATGGGAAAATAAACTTACATTTGATGATATTGAACCCAATAAAGCATTTCCTTCAATTTTTCTACCATGTGGCAGTTATTCGGGTTTTATTTATTTTTCTCAGGCAAAAATAGGAAAAACAGAAGCAAAGTATGCTCCTGTGAATGAACCCTACACTTTATCAGTATATTGCGGAGGCGAATATAACCGTTATCAATGGTTTAAAAATGGATCGGCTGTTTCCGGTGTTTCCGGTTCCCCTGATTTCATAATTGAGAATGTTACCTCCGGAAATAACGGGGAATTCTTTTGCCGGGTTACCAATACACTCGTTACTGATTTAACGATTGAATCTTATCCGGTAACCGTGGTTGGAAACGATACACTTATTGCTCATGCAGGGAACGATTTTGGTGCAGATGAAGGCTCATTGGTAACATTAAACGGGTCAGCATCAAATAACCCGGCAGGCGAACCTTTAACCTATAAATGGACTGCTCCCGAGGGCATTGAATTAAACCTGGCAGATGCGGCACAACCTGAATTTATTGCACCCAATGTTTTTTATAATACTGAATATATTTTTACATTGGTAGTTAATGCTGGTACTGAAGAATCAGACTCAGATGAAGTAGTTGTTACTATACGAAATATTAATAATGCTCCGGTTGCCATTGCTGGTTCAGATCAAACGGTGTATGTTGGTGAAAGCGTAATACTTAATGGAAAAGATTCGTACGATCCTGATGGTGATGATATTTCTTTTTTATGGACTGCCCCTGAAGGAATAACACTCAGTTCAGAAACGGCTTCTCAACCAAGTTTTATAGTTCCAGAAGTAGTAGGAGATAACGAGCTTGCCTTTACGTTAACTGTAAATGATGGGACGGAAAACTCAAAGCTGGATGAAGTAACCATAACAGTGATACAGGAAGAGAATAGTTCTCCTGTTGCGGATGCTGGTCCTGACCAAACAACTTACAAAGGTGAAACGGTTGTACTTGATGGTTCAAATTCTTATGATCCTGATGGTGATGATATTTCTTTTTTATGGACTGCCCCTGAAGGGATAACACTTAGTTCAGAAACGGCTTCCCAACCAAGTTTTATAGTTCCAGAAGTAGTAGGAGATAACGAACTTACCTTTACTTTAACTGTAAATGATGGGAGGGAAAACTCAGAGCCGGATGAAGTAACTGTAATAGTTAGACAGGAAGGGAACAACTCTCCTGTTGCGGATGCCGGCCCTGACCAAACAACTTACAAAGGTGAAACGGTTGTACTTGATGGATCAAATACCTATGATCCTGATGGTGATTCACTCATCTTTCAATGGGTCGTTCCTGAAGAAATTACAATTAGTTCATCTGAAGTTGTCTCCCCAGAATTTATTGTCCCTGAAGAAATTCAAGATACTGTTCTTATTTTTACTTTGATTGTTACTGACGGTTTATTGGAAGATTCAGATAAAGTTGTTATCAGCATAACTGACATGATAACAGGTTGTCCTATGGATACTTACTATGATGAGGAACCTACAAATGCAACCTCAGGGCCAAAGTTTGGACAAAGTGTGACAGTTCTGCGCTCAGGTATTCTTGAAAAAATTGAGCTTACAGTGTGGCCTGAAGGAGATGATCCATATCTGATTTTGAGGGAATGGCAGAGTGATGAATATGAATTTGCATTTGATGGTCAGATTATTGCTACTTCAGAAATTGCAGTTAACAAACCTTCAACCGAAAACTGGCATGAAATGTCCACCTTTTATTTTCCATCCAATCCAAATTTAATAGCTGGAGAAAAGTATCTTATTGAAGTTGTTAATGGTCTTCCTTATGTGAAAATCCCGGGCAATTATTACGGAGGAAAGGCCTATGAAACGTCGAATCCTACATCTGAAAGAGATATGCGGTTTGCTCTGTATATCTGTCCCGAAGGAAATATTCCATTTGCCAATGCAGGCTCCAATCAAACAGTTTACGAAGGAGAAACGGTCAACCTGGATGGAAGCGGCTCATATGATCCCGATGGCGATTCAATTTCTTTTCAATGGAGCGCTCCCAGAGACATTGTATTGAGTTCTGACATAGCTGTTCAACCTGATTTTATTGCTCCTGAAGTAGATAGAGACACTTCTTATGTGTTTGTTCTGATTGTGAATGACGGAGAACTGGCTTCTGAACCTGATACGGTTCGAATTACGGTCAAGGATTCCGCTACAGTTGGTGCTCAAGAAAAAATCATTCAATCACGTGAAATTGTCGTTTATCCCAATCCCAACAACGGGGAGTTTACCGTGGAATTCCGGAATTTTGAAAGTGAAATACGTGTGTTGCTGTTTAATCCCATTGGGCAGATGGTGTACAATATACAAACAAGCGAGAAACAGATTCACTTGAATGTACCCAGCCTGAAAAG
>CAYTDH010000661.1:1327-2504 GCA_964436325.1 uncultured Tangfeifania sp. | reverse complement strand
CGAAGCTCTTTATAACTGGAGAAGAGAACTAAAAAGGTTTTCTACTTTTGCTGAAAATAATGAAAGTATTCTAATATCAACTGCAAATAAAAATAGAGATCCTTTACAAGATTTAGAGAAACCTGTATATATTATGACATATCGTCATTTTCTAACTTTATCAGATGATTACTATCAAAAAAAGAATAATAGAAAATCAACAAAATACATTAAACCAACTATTCCTTGGAACGAGTGGGGGACTAATAGAGTTATAGTATTAGATGAATCTCACTGCTTTTCTTATAATACTTTTATTCAAACTGAAATAGGGCCTATACCTATAGGGGAAATTGTAGAAAAAAAATTAGATATAAAGATTTTAACATATAATTTCGAAAAGAAAATAAACGAGTATAAAAAAATTAAAAACTATTTTACCCATAATGTTAAAAAAACTACTACTAACATAGTACAGGATATATACGGTAATTATATTACAAAAGATCATGTATATTATACTAATAACGGGTTCAAGAAAATAGGAGATTTTAATGAAGAAGAAAGTTTGTTTATGTTGCGGAAATTATTTTCAACCAAATGCAGGGAATCAATTGTATTGTTCAGACAGTTGTTCAAAGGAGTATGGGAAAAAAGAGGAAGTAAAAGTTCGAAAATATGGGTACAAAGAATGCGAATGGTGTGGGGAACAAATGATAGCAATTCCAAAAAATCGATTTTGTTCAAAAAGTTGTTCAGCCAAATGGAGAATGAGACAACCAGAAGTAAGAGAAAAAGTATACACTCAAAAAAATGTAGAAAAGCAAAAAGAAACGAAAAAAAAGAAATTCAAAAATGGGGAATACAAAGATTTTCAGGAAAAAACCTCCAAAAGAATGAAGGAAAACAACCCGATGTTTGTTCAAGAATACAAGGAGAAAATGAGGAATACTTTAATAGAGATGGGGCATACTTTCAAAGGATGGGGAAACGGAAAAATAACAGAACCTCAACAAGTTTTGTACAAACAGTTAAAAGAATTATTTCCAAATTTATCTATTGTCTTAGAATATGTCATTCCTACCAAAAAAATAGAAAAACATATACCAACAAATTACAAGGTAGATATAGGAATTCCCAGTTTAAAAATAAGTATAGAAGTAGACGGAAGAGGTCACTATTCCAAAAAAGGCAAGGA
>CAYTDH010000661.1:0-1317 GCA_964436325.1 uncultured Tangfeifania sp. | reverse complement strand
AAAAAAGAAAGAGTATTAAAGAAATTAAACTGGAGGGTAATAAGGATAAGAAACGAGGATATTTTAGAGAACTGCCTAAAACAAATACAGGAGAAGATATTACCTTATACAATTTAGAGATGGAAGATAATAAAAACTATTTTGCTAATAATTTTTTAGTACACAATTGTATCAAATCTTCCCAATCCCGTCAATCCAAAGTTTTACATCTTCATAAAAAATATTTTGAATATAGATATCTTCTAACTGGTACACCTACTCCTAATGAATTTGGAGAAATATATTCTCAGATTAGATTTTTAGACGAAAAAGTTATTCCTGAAAAAAGTTATTATCACTGGATAGGAAAAGTAGCACATATTGGAAATAGATTTAGCGCTTATGCTGTCAATAAAGAAAAGGGATATAATGGATACAAAAGTGAAGAAGTAGAAGAGGAGCAAAAAAAGATAAGTCCTTTAGTTACTAGATATAAATCTAACGAAGTTTTAGAACTTCCTGATTTAATGATTAAACCATATTATACAGAACTTACTGATATCCAAAAAGAAATATATCAACATATTGTTAACTATGTTATTTATAAAGTAAAGGAAGAGAACGAAGGTAGACTTATTCCTAAAAAAGTTTTTAATCAATTTGCTTTTATAGTGCAAGCATATGAAAACGCTTGTTTGCTAAAAGGGAAAGTAGACCCAGTATATTCTTCTAAACTAAACAAACTTATTGAAAAATTTAAATTTGATAATAAGCATCATGCTAAACTTAGTATAGTAGATAGTCTTTTAGAGGAATATCTAAACGAACAAAAAAAGAAAGTGGCTATAATGGACTATCATCCATTAACTATTGAACAACTAGTAGAAAGATATAAAAAATACAATCCAGTTTTTATTCATGGAGGAAGTACTCCAAAAGAAAAAAATAAAGATGAACATAGAGATGAGGTCATAGAAAAGTTTAAACATGATAAAGATTGTAACTTGTTAGTAGGATCCTCTATGGTTCTTTCTACTGCTATTAACTTAACAGAATGTACAAGAGTTATTTATTTTTCTAGAAATTTTTCTTATTTGGACTGGAGCCAGTCTATAAAAAGATTTCATAGAATAGGAAGTACAGAACCAGTTATAGTAAATCCAGTAATAAGTGAAAATACATTAGAAGAAAGAGTTGAAACTGCTTTACAAAATAAAAAAGATCTAGATGATACCATTTTTAATAAAGATTACTTAACACAAGAAGATTGGAAGAAAATATTCACAGGCAACTCTTTATAAAATTTAGGAAGTAGTATATAATATTAAAAATGTATTT
>CAYTDH010000660.1:0-2507 GCA_964436325.1 uncultured Tangfeifania sp. | reverse complement strand
GAACAAAGACGATCCATTTTTTGTGTTTTTGTCTTTTTATACCGTGCATCTTCCCATGCAGGGGAAACCTGAAAAAGTCGAAAAATACCGTAATAAACTTTCTGAAATGAATTATTCCGGTAAAGAGTTTATTAAGAAGGGAGATACCTACCATAAACGACGGCAGAATATGCCGCACTATGCAGCGATGGTGGAGAGTATGGATGAAAATGCAGGACGCTTGTTAACAGTTCTCGAGCAGGAAAAACTCGATGAAAATACCATCATTGTGTTTACTTCCGATAACGGAGGAATGGCTACAAGCAACAGAACCGATAATATCCCTACCACCAACCTGCCGCTCCGGGCAGGAAAAGGATATTTGTATGAAGGAGGTATCAGGGTGCCCCTGATTATCCGCTGGCCGGGGAAAATTAAAGCGGGTTCCACTACTGATTTTCCCGTTACAGGGACCGATTTTTTTCCTACCCTCCTTGATTTGGCAGGACTTGATGAAAATAAAGAGCAACACCAGGATGGCATCAGCCTGAAACCCCTGCTGGAAGGCGGCGATATGGATGAAAGACCATTGTTCTGGCACTATCCGCATTACAGCGGAGGGCTTGGGGGACGACCTTCGGGGGCTGTTCGACGGGGAGATTACAAACTCATCGAGTTTTTTGAGGATGATCGCATTGAGTTGTATAATCTTCATAACCACACAGCGGAAAAAATAGAACTTGCTAAAACCAAACCTGGAAAAGCAAAGGAATTAAAACAATTATTGCACAACTGGAGAAAGGATGTTCGTGCCGAAATGCCCATTCCCAATCCGGCTTATTCGCAATAAAAAGGACCTAATTTTTTGGGCATAACAAGCGGTGATTTTAACTGCATTTGATAATTCACATAGAAAAATGAGAGACCATAATTATTATATTTACATCGTTACAAACAAAAACAAAACGGTTCTTTACCTTGGAGTGACCAATGACTTACAACGAAGGATCCATGAACACGAAAACAGCTTAATGCCAGGTTTCTCAAAAAAGTTCAATTGCCATTTTTTGATTTATTATGAACATTTTCAGGATATTACTGGTGCCATTGAAAGAGAAAAAGAAATAAAAAAATGGAGAAGAGAGAAAAAGGAAAATTTGATAAATGGATTTAATCCGGCCTGGAGGTTTCTGAATAATGAAATTTATGAAGATTTATAGTAAAGTGAGATTTCTACTCCTGAGTCCTGCCAATAACATGTTTTCATAAATCACTCATAATGAATGTATTTGTGAAATCGCACTTTGGTGTCATTTCGACGACGAAGGAGGAGAAATCTCTTGAATCAACAGATTTCTCCTTCCGCTGGCTAGCGGATCGAAATGACAGGAAAATTTCATTGTCATTCCCTCATAATGCCCAATAAATTTTGAGTGGGGTCACGCAATGACACAAAAAATAAATTTGTCAATGTCAGTGAAGCGAAGAATTTATTATAATTTAGTTGGAAACCAGTGGAAATAAACCAAAGATAATTTTTAAACCGATGCTGAAGAAGTTTACATTTTTACTTTTATTGATTCTCATTTCCTTGTTTTCCTTTGGGCAGTCATTTTCTCTGGCCGGCGAATGGCAGGTTAAACTCGAGCCTGAAAATGAGTGGGCAACAAAATCACCGGACCGGACAAAAATCGAAGGAACAATAAATTTGCCTTCTTCGCTCGCTGAAGCGGGATTTGGCTATAAAACAGAGGGAGCCGATTTTGGCATCCTTACTCCTGAGTATCGTTATATCGGTAAAGCCTGGTATTCCCGTGAAATTGAAATTCCTGAGTCGTGGAAGAATAAGGAGGTTGAGCTTTTCCTCGAAAGGGTACTTTGGGAATCGCGGGTGTTTATTGACGAAAAGGAGCTTAGCCGGAAAGATGCCCTGGGAACGCCCCATGTGCATAACCTTGGAAATTTGCCCCCGGGAAAACACCGGCTGACCATTTGTGTGGATAACGACATGATTCACAACATTGGTGATAAGGGCCATGCTTACGGAGAATACACACAAAGTATCTGGAATGGCATGGTGGGAAGAATTGAGATGAGGGCTTTAAGTCCTGTACATATCAAAAGTGTACGCACTTTTCCTGATATTTCTGGAGATAGCTTAAAAATTGAATGGAAAGTGAATTCACTTCGCAGCACAAAGGTCAAAATAAATTATTCCATTGTTTCGGTTTCATCCGGGAAAGAAATTTTCAGCGACAGTTTCAGTGGAAATGTTTCCGGACCGGGGAAAGTGCTCTCCCGTAAATTTCCGGTTAAGGATAAACTTGAAAAATGGAGTGAATTCAATCCTGAAGTGTATCAGTTAAAATGCCGTTTGGAGGCAGAAGGCCATTCGGACAGTTATGAAACAGAATTTGGGTATTATGAAGTTTCGCATGATGGCACAAAAATCCGAATTAACGGCAATCCTGTTTTTCTGCGTGGCAACAACGATTGCATTCATTTTCCTTTGACCGGCTATCCTTCTT
>CAYTDH010000659.1:2285-2509 GCA_964436325.1 uncultured Tangfeifania sp. | reverse complement strand
CCGATGCACTAGCGAAGGCTGGAAAAGGAGTTGATTCAGGATGATTATTGCCGTTAGATTCATCTAACGGATTTAAGCAGGTTAGGAACAGGCTTTAGCCACATTTTTAAATCTAAGTACGGTTTCAAACCCTCTTCAATCTTCCATCTTCAATTTAACCAGATCAATACAATTCCTTTTTACACCGGCGCTTCAGCCCGGTAGGTTGACAAACTACGTTTTTG
>CAYTDH010000659.1:0-2275 GCA_964436325.1 uncultured Tangfeifania sp. | reverse complement strand
GATTTAACAAAACCAGCCTGGAAAGTCCCCCAAACCACTTCCATTTTTTTTCTATCAATCCAACCCGTATATTTGAAGCGAAAAACTCATTTAACTAAACTGGATCCTTGAAAAAGATTTCCGACATAACCGAAAAAAACCTGGTCATCGCCCTAAAAAACGATGATGTTAAGGCATTTGACCGTCTTTTCCATGAATACGGGAAACGATTGTACCATTTTGCTAACGGCTACCTCAAATCAAAAGAAGAATCAGAGGGCATTGTGCAGGAAGTATTTCTCAAAGTCTGGAGAAACCGGAAACAGCTCAAACCCGGACTGTCATTCAAAGCCTACCTCTTTAAAATTGCCTACCACCAAATCCTTGAACTGTTTGAGCAAATCCAGAAACGAAAGGCTTACCGCCACGAAATTGTGGAAGAGGCCGTTCCATTTTCCGATGATACCAGCGAGCGGTTAAATTACCAGCTATTGCTGGAAAAAGTTGAACGTCTGATTGATCAGTTACCACCCCGACAGAAAACCATTCTTCTGAAAAGAAAAAAAGAGGGGATTCCGGTCAAAGAGATTGCCCGTCAACTCGGAATCTCCCCAAAAACGGTTGAAAACCATTTGACGGAAGCCCTGAAAAACATCAAAAAAAGTCTCAATGAAGAAGATATTGCCGGATGGCTTCTTTTTGCGCTCTTTTTTAACAATTAAATATCAAGAACATAGAAAATATTTTCATTTTTTTTATGTTTTAACTGGGGGAAAACAGCAAACTATCCCTATTACTCATTAAACGAATAAAAAAATCAAACATTGACTTAATGGATATAAATCCGGAAATACTTCGCAGATACTTCCAGGGAAAATATTCCCGGCAGGATTACTGGAAAATAAGGTCTGCCTTCAGCGATCCTGCGAAGGAAGCGGAGTTACGGAATATGCTGCAAAAGCACTGGAAGGAAATCAACACCACTCCCCTGCCCGCCGGAAACATCGATCATGTTCTTGAAACGATTCACCAACAAATAGACGCCGAAAGTACACCAACCGGAAGAAACAGATTCATAAGGACTTTTCAGCGGATTGCAGCCATTCTTGTTTTTCCTTTGCTACTGGCTTTTTTGGCAACTTTTTATATCCTGCAAAGCAAAGCCCCCTCCGCGCCAGCTATGGTTGAGGTTCAGTGTCCGTTAGGAGTTCGCACCCAATTTGAACTTCCCGACGGAACAACCGGTTTTTTAAACAGCGGCTCAACGCTTCGCTATCCCTCTTTTTTCGATCAACAGCGCGATGTTGCCCTTGATGGAGAAGCCTTTTTTGATGTTACTCCGGATGAAGCGCGGCCGTTTACAGTGAACACCCCTCACCTTTCCACCAAAGTGTTAGGCACCCAATTTAATGTTATTGCCTACGAAAATGAAAACAGGGAAGAGATCATCCTGCAAGAGGGGAAGGTGGAAGTGTCCTCCGTTCAGGGTCGTCTGCTGGAAAAACTCCAGCCCAACCAAAAACTGGTTTTAAACACCGAGACAAGACACTACAATGTTCAGGAGGCAGAAGCCGGTCAATACACATCATGGACCAGGGGGCAACTGGTTTTCCGCAACGAAAGCATGCAGGAGGTAGCGCGGCGTTTGGGAAGATGGTACAACGCCGATATCGCTATCGAAGATCCCGAACTGCTGAATTATGCTTTCAGGGCCACCTTCATCGACGAACCTTTGGAGGAGGTCCTCCGGTTACTGGCCCTGACAGCGCCCATGAAGTTTGAGATTCAAAAACGGACGACAACCGGGGATGAGGTTTATCAAAAACGAAAAGTCAGCCTAAAGCTCGATGAAGAAAGAAAAGAAGCTTTTTAAATGAGAAACAGGAGAGTGTCTCCAGCACTCTCCTGCTATATCAAGCAGTGTGTACGAATTAGATTGTAAAACTACTTAATGGTTCAAATGTATGAAAAAAAACTGTATTTGGAATGCCATACAGAATGGCATCGAAACTAAAACGTGGAAAATTATGCGGTTAAGTGCATTTTTTCTTTTGCTTTCCCTCTCCCAGCTATGGGCGGGATCGGGATACGCGCAGCAAACCAAAATCACCCTCCGGATGGAAAATGCCCGGGTGTTGGAAGTCCTCGACGAGATTGAAAACAACAGTGAATTCTACTTCCTTTTCAACCAGAAGCTGGTTGATGTGGAGCGAAAAGTGGATGTAAATTACCGGGAAAAGCCCATCAGCAAGATCATGACCGATCTTTTTGCAGGCACCGACGTCAACTACCTCGT
>CAYTDH010000658.1:0-2541 GCA_964436325.1 uncultured Tangfeifania sp. | reverse complement strand
GGACAACCCTGCCTATTACCTGCGCTATTGCAAAACTTTTCACCGGATGGGAGGGGAAATGCATTACCTGACCGCAGACAACCGTGATTTTCTGCTCGCACTCTACCAAAACCTTTGCGGAATGAAATTTTAAATCTGTCAAAACCGTTTCGAAATGAAGATTCATTTTTTTGTATTTGTCGGCCTTGTTTTTTTTGCATCCTGCCTTCAGGAGAAGGAGACCATGGTGGATTTATCGGAAGCTCAGATTTTTATCTCCTCCTCCCTCGATCCAAAAAACGGGCAAACGGCCCGTGAAATATTAACCGAAGAGATTGAAAAGAGAACCTCGCTGCAGCTCCCCGTTTCAGACGAGAAGGATGCAAAAACGCTTATCGTATTGGGGCTTTCAGATGCGGCAGATATTCCGGGTGAAGAAGTTCAGGGAAACGGCGCGAATAACCCTTCGCGTTTGAAGGAGGAGGGTTTCCGTTTGGTCCATACCCGGAGCGGGGGAAAACATGTTTTCCGGATTTTGGGAGCGGATGCCCGCGGGCTCTATTATGGGATTGGAAAATTTCTGAGGGAGGCCCGGATGAAACAGGGGAATATTGAAATTCCCGGGAACATTAATATCGTTTCCTCTCCTGAATATCCATTGCGTGGTCATCAGTTTGGCTACCGCAATACCGCCAATTCATGGGATGCGTGGACTGTGGAACAGTTTGACCAGCATTTCCGGGAACAGGTGCTTTTTGGAGCCAACAGCTTTGAGAATATCCCTTTTAGTACCCAAAGCGTGCATATGAAGTATCCTTATCAGGAGATGAGAATCCATATGAGCAAAATTTGTGACAAATATGATGTGGATTACTGGGTCTGGACGCCCGCCTCTTTCGATTTGAAGGAGACTGAGAAGCGGCAGGAAGCCCTGGAAGAACATGCCGCTTTTTACCGGCAGGTTTCGCGTCTCAACGGGGTCTTTTTTCCGGGGGGAGATCCAGGGCACAACCACCCTTCGGATGTGATGCCCTTTCTCGAAGAATTATCGTCCATACTGCACCAATACCATCCTGAGGCGGGTCTTTGGATTTCACTGCAGGGCTTCAATCGTGAAAAAGCAGAATATTTTTTCAGGTATCTGGAAGAGAAGAAGCCCTGTTGGCTGAAAGGGGTGGTTCATGGGCCGGGCAGTCCTCCCATCGACCTTGAACGTGAGCTGCTTCCCGATTCCTATTTGCACCGTTCGTATGCCGACATCACCCATACCGTTCGCTGCCAGTATCCTGCAAAAAGATGGGACCAGTCGTTTGCCCTCACCCTGGGCAGGGAACCGGTGAATCCCCAGCCGCTTTATTATAAGCAAATCCACCAGGAGACTGCACCCTATACCGATGGTTTTCTGACCTATTCCGACGGTGTGCATGATGATGTGAATAAAGTGGTGTGGAGCCAGTTGGGGTGGAACAGCCAACGCGACACCCGGAATATTTTGGTGGAATATTGCCGTTTCTTTTTTGGTTCTGAAGTGGCCGATACCGCAGCAGATGGAATTTTAGGACTGGAGCAAAACTGGGTGGGCCCCATTGCTGAGAATGCGTCAATTGAAAAAACGTTGGGCCTTTGGAAGCAACTCGAGGCAGAAAATCCGCAACTGGCAGGCAACTGGCGTTGGCAACAACTGGTAATGCGTGCCTACTACGATGCATACATTCAGCAACGCCATATTTATGAGAAACGCCTGGAGCAAGAGGCCTATGAAATTCTCGCTCAGGCGGAAACCAGGGGCGCCGAAGTTGTCATGAACGAAGCCCTGGCTCATTTGGAGAAGGCAAAAAAAGAGCCTGTTGGCCGGGAGCTGAGAGCCAAAGCGGTACACTATCTTGAAGAACTGTTCAAAACCGTTGGTCTTCAGTCGAGCGTGCCGAAATACCAGGCCCGCGGATACGAAAGGGGCTGTATGCTCGATTTTATCGATCACCCGCTGAATAATATCTGGTGGCTGGAAGATGAATTCCAAAAAATACGAAAAATGGAAACTGAAGCAGAAAAGATTGCCCGGCTGGATTTTCTCCGGACCTATGAATATCCGGGGGAAGGAAGTTTTTATGATAATATTTCCAGTGCAGATGCCAGCCATGTGGTTTCTGAAACCTATGATGCCATCGATTATTTGTGGGAGAATGACGGGCGGAGCCGGAAACGGCTCTCCACACAGTTGTTTCAGTTTACTCCGGAGCTCCAATACAACGATCTGAAACCGGGCGGAAATTATTTAATCCGGGTTGCCGGATATGGGGAGGCCCTGCTTCGTGCCAACGGAAAGCGGCTTGAACCCACAAAATACCAAAAGGGGTATGAACAGTTTAAAGAATTTCCCCTTCCTCCAGGATTAATCCCTGACGGGAAACTCAGGATTACCTTCGATAAGCCTGATGAGGAGCATCTGAACTGGAGGCAGCAATCAAGGGTGACCGATGTGTGGATTTTAAAACAACCCGAATCATGAATTCTCCTTTGTTAGGAATAAATAAATTGGTATCATGCAGATTTTGAAAGATT
>CAYTDH010000657.1:0-2545 GCA_964436325.1 uncultured Tangfeifania sp. | reverse complement strand
TTTACCTGAAAGTTGATTATTACTTAAAGATAAACCAATCAGGTTTTCCAGCTTGCCAATCCCCTGAGGAATTTCTCCTGACAAATTATTATTGTCAAGATTTAGAACTTCTAATTTAGCCAACTCTATTATCGAAGAAGGTATAGTACCATTTATTCGATTATTGGAGATACCTAAAGATACCAAATTTTTCATCTTTCCAATCTTTTGAGGGATGCTACCTTCAATCTGGTTATTGTAAACATTCAGGTTCTCTAATTTTATTAAATTAACAATCTCATCCGGGAGTACACCTTTAAATTGATTATTGACAAGATCTAAAGATTTTAAATTTGACAAATAACCAATTTCAGGAGGAATAGTTCCGGTAAAAAGATTATCTCTTAATGCTAGTTGTTCTAAATCTGCTAAATTACCTATCAAGTTTAACAATGATCCAGAAAAACCGTTCTTCATTAAATGTAATCTTTTTAGTTTTCTTAAATTATAAAACTCTACTGGAATATTCCCTGTTAGATTATTTCCTCCAAGAAATAATTCCTGGAGTTTATCAAGTTGACCGATTTCTTTTGGGATCGAACCGAAAAACTCATTGTAACCTAAGTCTAAAGATATTAAATCTCTAAATACTTTAATTTCTGAGGAGATACATCCTGTTAATTGATTGGATGCAAAAGACAAATATTCCAATTTTGTTAAATACCAAAATTCTTTAGGAATTGTATTCTTTAGTCCAAAAGTATGATTTGCTGAAATTGTTGGTGAACTGAGAGTTAATTTTTTTACTCTCCCATCTTCAACCGTCACTCCATACCACGTATCCAGCGGTCCTTCCAGCCAGTTATCGTTATTTAACCAGTTTGGGCCATCGCACTGATTATATAATGCAACTAATGCAAGAGAATCGAGAAGAAACGGATCTGAGGTATTTGCAAACAGGCAGGATACTGAATCAGAAAAACCTTCCTGGTATTCTGCAATAAGCTGAAATGAATAGAGCAGTTCCTGACCGGGGATAGAGAATGTAAAACTGGTGTCGGTTATCAATGATGTGTTTAACGGATTATCCTCTCCGTTTAAATAGATGTGGTATCCTTGCAGAACAAAGTCTGTATTTTGAGGCGCTTCCCAGGTAAACAAAATTTCTCCGTTGACTTCTGATGCCTCAAAATTCTTTGGTTTTGGCAGTGGATTTATTTCATTTATAGTAAAACTTATTTCATCGCCGGCTCCGGAAATAGTTGAAATATCAATCCACCCGGGTTCGCCGTTGCTCAAAAAACAGGACGGGCTGGTTTCGTTATTAAAAAGTGTTCTCGAAGCATCGGCAGAAAATGAAGCCCTGCTGATTTGACCATTTTGCAATGAATCGCCTCCCGGCCTGTACACATAAACTTCATCAGGCGGGCCGCCTGCATTACCCCAGGGAACCTCTGTATTGATGCGATAAATTATTAAACCGTTGTCATAAGTTCCCGGTAAGCTATTTTCCAGTAACCCCTCTTTTTTCCGGTATTCAACCATGAAGTATTCAGTTGAACTTTCAGGAGAGAGTATTTTATAACATGCATACGGATTTTGAGAGACTGGCTCGAGGGAATAGCTTCCCGGTTCAGTAATCTCCGGGATGGCATCGAACCATTTTCCATATTTCCATTTCATATACGTTGTCATGTGTTGTGCGCCGGTAGTTCCCATAATATCCCACGCCCCCACGGGCTCAATTTCATCGTTAGTATAACGGTATAAGTCAGGTGCGCCCAGCGTATGAAAAAATTCATGACTGAATAAATCAGCATTAAACCAATTGGATAATTGCTTATTGTATTGCCCAATCTGCTTCCCGTCGATTAAAATATTTTCAGGAAGCAACGATTTGGTCATTGGCCATAAAATGTTTCCCCAGCTATCGGCGTTGCCTTGTAGCACAAATATGACATTGTCAATTATTCCATCGTCATTTTTATCAAAATCAACACCGCAAGATTCAACCTGAGTTTTTACAGATTCAATGGCATTCTTTAATAATAAACGCTCTCGCTGCTCTCCTTCATTTTCATGGTAACCATTGGGATTTTCTGTTTCATTATACAAACAATAATACGATCGCGGATGCGAATCCTGGTATTCAAAAATGGTGTCATTTTCGGGTATTGGGAAAAAATAAGAAGACACATTTAATTGATTATTGCTTACTTCATTATAGTAATATTTTAAAGATAGATTGACCCCGGAATTAAACTTTTCTTCGTAATTATTCTCTTTTAAACTTGTTGGGGCCTGATCAGAGAAACGAATGGATATGACAATATTGTTAAAATCCCCTTTGGTTGGGTTTTCGGCAACTTTTACCGCAGACTTTAAAAGATTTTGCCGTTTGGCTTCAATTTCCATAGGTGGGATATCGTACCCCGGCCTTAACGACAATTTTTCCGGATTGAAATGACCAACAATATAATGAGTTGGAATCAATTGGTCATTTCTTAAAATTGCATACACATAATATCCTGTAGCAGAGTCCTGCACAATCGTATAATTGTTTTTA
>CAYTDH010000656.1:0-2548 GCA_964436325.1 uncultured Tangfeifania sp. | reverse complement strand
CATCTGTGCTCATCTGTGGTTAACTCTCTCTCTCTCTCCATCTGTGGATCATTCTTATCTGTGGAAAATTCCTATCTGTGTTCATCAGTGTATCATCTGTGCTCATCTGTGGTTAACTCTCTCTCTCTCTCCATCTGTGGATCATTCTCACCTCTTGTTAAACCTCCTGTTCATTTTATGCTCTCCGTTCACATAAATTTCCATCACATACCTCCCTTCTTCCAGATGCCCGACATCCATTCCCGTTTGGGCATCTTTAATATGGGTATACTCATGAGATTCTATGTATTCCCCATCTTTGGTAATCCTGATTTTCAGGGTAGAAGCTTTGTTGGTTGTTGTATATACGGTTAATTCATCGGTAACCATCCGGGGAAAGATATTGACCGAAAGATGTTCTACGGTTGTATCTACCTTTGCATCATCGCTGCAGCGGAATCCGAGGAATTGTCCGTTCCCGCAATCGCTTTCAAACAGGTGAATCAGGTTTCCCTCTGCATCTTTCAGCCGCAACCGTCCGTATCCGGATTTAGGCTGAAACCAGAACTCGAGGCCATCTCCTGCAGTGTCATTCAGCATCACATAATAATTGCCCTCCTCAAGGTCAAGCGTATCGGAATAGTTGGTTGCCGGCTCCAGGTCTTCAGGCAATTTGGAGTAAACCGTATCGTTTTCACTGCTTACAATAAACAAAGAATTATCTTCCGGCTTGTTGTTGGTCAGAAAATCAACCACAAAAGAGGAGGGAATTTCAGGCACATCATAAAACTGCGATTCAAGCGAATTGTCCCTGTCCCATTCATCTTGTTTTCCGTTAGGTGATTCCAGCATCACCACAAAAGTATTTTCTCCCTGCCGGGCGTCAATTTCTCCGGGGAGGGCAATCACGGCGGCTTCGTAAAATCCAAGGTTCCCTTCCCACTCATAGATTTTTTCAGCAAAACCAGCGGTTTTCCAGACAATCTTTACTTGCTTCAGGTCTTCGCTGCCCAGATTTCTGATTTTGATTTTTGGGGTGAAAGCGATTGGATTGGAGCGGTTGTAATTATCCTTTTTGTTTGGAGCGATGATTTCTTCCACTGCCACATCGTTCAGTTGATTGGGAGCGGAGTACTGAAAGAAAAATGAAGTGACCTGCTCTTTAGGTTGATCGACATTATTGGCAGTAAAAGGCTCCATATAAAGATCGATGGTGTGGTTTCTGCGCGAAAGCGGAATATCAATAATATCAGGAACCTGCAAATCGCCCGGACACCAATGGCCGCGGTCAAAAATCCACGTTCCACCCTGGGGATAAAGCGGGTTATCGCAACATTCTTTCCAGAGATCGCGGTGATCAACCACTTTTCCGTCAACCAGCACCTCACGCCACCGGCTGCAGAATTCGCTGCACCCGTTGGGACGGTCCATGCCATGGCCGGTTTGCTGTATTCTAAGGCGGCCAAATTCGCTTCCCCGGGCTCGTTTTATCTTGATGGGTGCCAGGTGTTCTTCAATATCGTTTTCTGGATTACCGTACTGGAATCCGCCCGTCCACATCTTTTTTACAGAAAGAATGTCAGCCACAGCAGGACCAAAATCAATTTTGAAATCAATGGTTAAATCCCATCCCAGATCGGGCGATTCATACCCCGAATGAATGTATTCAATTTCGGTACTGTCGCGCAAAAATTGATGAAAATCGGTCACATCCACCTGCCAGGTGTAACTCCAGTCTTCTTTAAAATTGCTTCCATAGGGCGTAAGCATTCTTCCAATTTCATAATCGAGGTCTTCTCTGCTTTGGCCTCCCTGCCGGCGGATTTTAATGCGATCCATGTAATCCCAGTGGGCAATGGCCCTGTCGTCGGGATGCGCAAGGGTAACCAGCATAGTAATCCTTCGAATTTCTTTATCAGGCGAGGGAAATTCAGCCCACCGCTTAAAACTTTTCACCCCTTTGGAAGGATCGGTCATGATCGTCACGTCATCGTGCGAAAAAACGTGGGTTGTTGACTGCCCAAAAACGGATATATTAAAAAGAATTACAGAAATTATTAATAAATAAACTTTCATAACTTAATTTTTTAACAAAGTACAAAAATAATCATTTTTGGTATAACTGCATTGGAAAAAGGACAAAGTCCTGACACGACCGACACAAAGAGGGAAACGCTTTTGCAACGTTCAAAACAAAATATTTTTGACAAATTCAGAAAATTCACGAAGAGGTGAGGAAATCTTATTGACGGGACTTAAGTTGCGGTGCACCATTCTTCTTCCGTTTCAATATGCCAAAAAATTTTGGGAAGGGACTGGAAATGAAAGCTATTGAAGCGGCCCTGCAGAACTACCGTCGGTGTCGCTTGAGGGTATTCGGTGTTTTGAGAAACTATCAGCTGTGTTTGTTTTTCAGCCAACTGAATGTTTGGAGCGACGCCGACGGTTTAGGAATTGGGGCTGTCTTTTGTTTTGGTCATGCCTGATACCAAAGCCTTCGGGTTACGCAATTCCCTAAGGGTTTGTTCAGATTTATTTTTCCTAATCCATCGGGTTGAGACCGCGGGGT
>CAYTDH010000655.1:0-2551 GCA_964436325.1 uncultured Tangfeifania sp. | reverse complement strand
TGAAACATTTAAAAGCATTTCTGCAGATAGAAAACTCCCGGAAAATAAAAAAAAACACCTTCAGGCCATTCATTTTAACATTTATATCTAAATATTTATTTTTCAACACATTAAAAGTATCAAAATATTAATTGAGTCCTCAGACATCCTGACCTTTCGCAATTTCAAATCGCGGGAAAAATAGCAAGACCCATTTTTAGCCTGAACTCTTCATAAATTTAAAAAAATAGGAATAAAGTTCATCCACCAGCCTTTACATTTTTGCGGCATATTAATATGGCAATTTTATAATGTCCCCACAAACCTTATCTTCACTGACATGGAAGATTCGTTTGCCGGCTCACCATCATAGCTGCATTAAAAGCATCGAGGGCAGCACTTTGCCGCGAGGCATCGGCCTGGTCAAAAGGCCCCTTCCAAACTGTTCCGATTTCGCCAGTAGATTTATTGCGGGCTTCATTCCAGATCGACTCAGCATTTTTCAGAATAAACTCCTGGTAATTCTTATGGGGGGCAATGGAATTCAGAAAAGCCAGATGACGCATAAATATCCCTTTGAACTGGGTGGCATCGCCATTGAGGTCAGGCTCATGCGGTTCTTTTAAAATACCATTGTCGTAAACGAGGTTCCGGATGGCTGAGTGGGCAATTTTCCCGGCCAGCTCCAGTAAATCCTGGTCTTCTAATTCACCCGACATTTCGGCCAGCGCACTCAGGATCATCGCCTGATTGTAGGTATAGGTCAGGCCATTCACCCGGCAGTTGTTGTCCAGGCCATTTTCAACCAAATACTTGTCATTAAGCATCCCGGTACTTTTAAACCAATCCCAGGTGCGGGATGCCCATTCAAGATAAGTATACCCCCTGGTGCTACCGCTCCCTCTCTGATGCAGCCTGAGGGCACAAAGCATAAACAACTCGTTTTGTACCGCTGATTTCCCAATGTCGGGCTTTTTCCAGTAAATCCCGCCGCCGCAAACGTCATCCCAGCCGCCAGCCATGTCCGTGAAGGTTACCCGGGCCATGTCAAGGTAACGGCGTTCCCTGGTCAGATCGTAGGCCGCAATCCACGCCAGTATCCACCAACCCTGATCATCGTAATAATCATTGATGAAATTCCGGCAAATCCAGTTGTCTTCCGGATTGGGCATCTCTACTTCAAATTCCTTGCATTTTTCAAAGGTGTTGTCGATCACATAAAGGTATTCATCGGAACCGGTAATGCGGGAATAATCAATCAATGCCGTTAGCGCATTAGCGGCATTCCACCAACTGGTGGTTTCCCATAAACCTGTTTCTTCATTGTACCATTTTTGAAGTGTTGCTGCGGTCTCATCGGCATATTGCCTGTACATTTGCGACTGACTCATGGAAGCAAAGGAGAAAAAGCTGGTAAAAATAATCAGGAATATTCGTTGAATCATCATGTTTTTTTATTTTATTATCCTCTATAGACCGGATGTACCGGGCAAAGTCAATTTTGTTGCAAGCAAACAAAAAACAATTAATAAACCAAATTTTTTCCAAAACCGTCGGCGTCGCTCCAAAGGTTCGGCCGGCTGTCAAACAAACTTAGCAGACAGGTCTCTAAACAGTCGCCCCCAAGCGACACCGACGGTAGTCTTTCCAAAACCGTCGGCGTCGCTCCAAACGTTCGGCCGACTGTCAAACAAACTCAGCAGACAGGTCTCTAAACAGTCGCAAACCCTCAAGCGACACCGACGGTAGTCTCATTCGAAATCATCGGGTAAATAAACCCCGCACCTTCTCCTCACCCTGACATCGCAAGCGATGCCTTTGGTGAGGAAATCTCTTTTACACCGCGGCTCGTTGGATTAGGAAAAATAAATCTGAACAAACCCTTTGGGAGCTCCGCACCCGAAGGGATGCACCCGCCAGAAGGCCCGATTATCGCGAACGCAGTAAGTAAATGAGACCAAAACTCGATTTCATTATTGATTTCATTATTGCTTTCATTATGAGGTCTTACAAAAATCTGTCATTAGTAGAATTCCACGCAAAGACCGCAACGAGAATATCCCCCAAAGGACACGAAGAATTAGGATTTGGAGCCGCTTTTCGTTTATTTTAAAGACCCCCTATTATCCCCCTAAGGGGGATGGACTCTCCTCCGGAGAGGTTGGGGACAGGGTTGATTTGAAATAATCTTCTTTTTTTAATCTCTTCCTTTGCGTGCTTTGCGTCTCTTTGCTTTACGTGGAGCTCTTATTTGCCCTCAAAATCACCCTATACCCTCCGAACTCCGTCATTCGTAATTCGTAATTCCTCATTCGTAATTCATAAATAGGCCCCGCTGGTGCGCGATTGTATCGCGTTCCAAACACCCCAAACAACACCACCAAAATATCCTGTTACATAAAAAAAAGTAGTTTTAACAACCAAACCACGCGAAAGGATTCGCGCGGGAGCGGAGTCTCTTTGCTTTGCGTGCTTTGCGTGGAGCTCTTATTTGCCCTCAAAATCACCCTATACCCTCCGAACTCCGTCATTCGTAATTCGTAATTCCTCATTCGTAATTCATAAATAGGCG
>CAYTDH010000654.1:0-2558 GCA_964436325.1 uncultured Tangfeifania sp. | reverse complement strand
TTGTTGCGAGATAAATATTTTAAAAAGAGGGAACTACGAAAAATTCCGGTAAAACTGAAAAGTGGAACAGAATTGACTTTCTCTCCAGGAAAGCACAATGAAGTTCAAATAGCAGTTATTGAAGAATTTGCCGCTCGTTTTGCTCCCGGAAGTGATCTTTTGTATGTTGGAGATACTGCTAAGAAAGATCTTTACATGGACAAAAAGGGTTTGGAAAAGTTGGGAATTCCTCTTGACGAACATAGTAAATTACCAGATGTGGTTCTTTACGACAAAAAGAAAAATTGGTTGTTCCTGATTGAAGCAGTTACCTCGCATGGTCCTGTGTCGCCAAAACGAATTGTGGAAATGGAAAAAATGTTGAAGAACTGTAAAGCAGGCAAAATATACGTATCCGCATTCCCTGATTTCAAAGAATTCAAACAGCATACTTCTGACATTGCATGGGAAACGGAAGTTTGGGTCGTAAGCTTTCCGGATCATATGATCCATTTTAACGGAGATAGATTTATGGGGCCAAGAACTGAAGCACCATCATTCCGCAAAACAGGCCAAAAATAAGCATGTTTTTATTTTATTTTTCTCCTTCATTTACTATTGCTTTAAATAAATTTGCCCTGGCGCTATCCAGAATTGCCCGGTTCTTCCATTCTGCTGAACCATATACTCCTGCTTTTCCGTAATCAAAGGGTTTAAAACCAATTTTTCGAGCCACAGAGTGGGACTTTAATCTGAAATCATAATTTTCAGCGTCAACAAAATCCGGGTCGGCCACTATCGAGTTTTTATCTTTTAATTTTTTCCACTCCTCAAAGGACATGTCCAAAAAAAGCGGCTCTTTGGTCCGGTTATCCCAGTAGCAGTTATTTTCCATTTTTACATTGGCTTCTTTCAAATTACCCAATAGCATTTTACCGCTGTTGGTGTAAATAATGTTATTCGTGAATTCAAAGGATTGATGCTTTTCTACCCGTGTAAACTGCAATTGTCCCTTCAGGTTAAAGGCAAAGATATTGTTTCGGATGATGTTCTCTTTTCCATAGTGCTGATGAAATCCTGAATTTTTACAGGCATACACCAAATTGTTCTCCATGGTTACATGGGTTGCTCCTTCATCGGTATAAAGCCCCCATCCACCGTAGGTGTCGGAATAGATGTGATGAATTTTATTGTGGTGTACATGGGTACCTGTGGCTTCCGAAACAATATACACTCCTCCCATATCGGAAAGCTCACCCCATCCCAGATGATGAATATGGTTGTATGCAATGGTGTTTCCGGTAGCAGGGCTTTTAAAATGTCCCTCTTTCCAGATAAGATTACCGAAATTATCAGGTACTGTTGTTACTGTTTTTGATGCTGCATAGCCCCACATCCACCCAACAGAAACACCGGAATATTTAAAATCGGCAATTTCATTATGCGTTATCTGGTTATCACGAGAATGAAGTATGATTATTCCCACTGCACTGGGGAACAAATGGCCTCCATCTCTGATAATGCTGTTATGAACGAGGTTATTTGCTGACACATTATCATCTGCCTCGTGATAAAGAACATCTCCAATCCTCACACCACCGGCTCCCAAGTCGTGTATGTAACAGTTATTAATTTTGCTGTTGGTAACTTGCCTTCTGAACCAGAAGCCATACAGTCCTGTATGTGCCAGTTCACAATTTTCGAACACAATATTATCGGCATAATCGACCATGATGGTTGCATCTACCCTGGCAGCAGCCTGCATCGGGTCGTTACCCTTTTTTGGTGTCTTGTAAGCGGCCACTTTAAAACGGATATTTTTGAAGGTTTTATTTTTTACCGGATTTTGCTTGTCTCCCCTTATGGTTAGAAATTTTTCAGAAACGGGTACAAAAGCTGAAACAGATTCTATTCGTTCTCCCTCCCTGGGAATGTAATAGAGATATCCATCATTTTTCATCAGCCATTCCCCCGGGACATCCAAAGCAGAGGGAATGTTTTCAATATAATATTTGCTGATTCCGTCTATCCGGTTCCAGAACTGCATGCCTTTTCCCCTGATGTAAACCGCAGAAGAATCAACATCGAAATGATCGATATACTTGCGGGTAACGTCCCATTTATGGTAAAAGGTAATCAGGGCATTTTTTATATTGGCCGGACTTTCGTTCTGAAGCAATGAAACATCTCCGGAATTCAGGTAAATTTTTTGAACGGCAAATTCAGGGATACGCCCCGTTCCTTTATGAAGAATGGTCTCTTCAGCCCTATCAACCTGAAAGAAACCTTTGTTGGGGATCCTTGCCCTGGTTGCCCGTTTCCCGTTCACATAAAACTGCTCAAATGTAAAACTGCCGCCACAAAGTTCTGTAATGGATGCACGCCAAAGGCTTTCGGAAACTTGCTCCCAGTTTGTTACCGGAATACCTCCATAAAAGGTTACGTTATCTCCTATCCCTTCAAATATTATCGGTGCAGCATCTTTTGATGAAAGTTCCAAGGGAGAGGTCATAAAGTAATCCCCTGGTGCAATTTTAACATGTACGGGTTCATTCGCATCAAGTACTCTGATAAAATCC
>CAYTDH010000653.1:0-2559 GCA_964436325.1 uncultured Tangfeifania sp. | reverse complement strand
AGTTCGCCCGACAACATCCGGTTCATTTCATTCCCGGATGTTGGGGCTCACTGAATTTGTTTTTTGTTTGATTTGCTCGCTGCGCTCGGGATGGATTTGCCTGGCGGCAAATTTTGATTGGACGCAAAGGCGCGACGACGCAAAGAAAGATTTTTCCACAGATGGACACAGATGGTGGCGCAGATGAACACTGATGGATTTGCCTGGCGGCAAATTTTGATCGAACACAAAGGAGAAGGAGGCACAAAGTTGCGCAAAGGGGGTCGGTGGAAGTCAGGACCACCGTCGGTGTCGCTTGAGGGTATGCGACGGATTAGAGACCTGTCTGCTGTGTTTGTTTTTCAGCCGGTGGAATGTTTGGAGCGACGCCGACGGTTTGGGAGCCCCCCCTATAATCCCCCCAAAGGTGGGATGGTCTCTCCTGCGGAGAGATTGGGGGCAGGGGGTTAAATTACGAATTATGAATGTTAGCAAGGGAACCGGTCTCTAAGGAAAAGACCGGTTCCTTCGGTATTCGAACTGAGGTCTATTTAAACAAATCGGAATGGGTTCCTGTCCTTACTAACTCAATTACCCTTGTTTTGTTGTTTTGTCGCCAAATAACCAACCAGTCCGGTTTTACATGGCATTCCCAAAATCCTTTATATTGACCAGCTAACTTATGAGCTTTATATTTTTCCGGTAATCTTCCGGTTGTTTCAAGTTGTGCAATTACATTTTCAAAAAGTTTGAGATTATAGTTGCGTTTTACACACCTGATAAAATCTTTTTCGAATGTGCCGGAAGTTTTAATCGTGTACATTTGCCGCTTTCTTTAAGCTGGCCATCATCTCTTTACCCGATTTGTAGGTATTAACCTTTCCTTCTTTAACTTCATTCATGGCCATTAGTGTTTCTTCATTGGGTTCATTTTCTTTCAACACCTTTGCATAGCGAGTTGATTTTAAAAACTCTACCATCTTTTTTGCCTCTTTCGACCGGGTATCTATAATTACTGTTGTCATAATTAATCTCATTAAAATGCTATTACAAAAGTAGTAATTTAAAATTTTTTTTCACAAATCAACATTTTTTATTTTATGGTTCTGAATTCACTAACTGATCTGCTGGCGGACAGCAGGTTCACTCTGTGAAATGCTACCGCAACATGGATTTCACAGGGTGAATCCTGTGAAATATTACCGCAATGCGGATTTCACAGGGTGAAGGGGCTGCGGCGAAGGTAAAGGAGCTGCGGCCAAGCAACTTCGGCAGGTTTTTGCAGTTTTGGGTTGGTATAAATTTTAAAATACCTTTTAAGAAAGAATCCCCCGTCAATAAGGATAGCTACTGATAAATCTTTCATGGTATAAAATTCAGGCTATAAAAACAATTGCTCTTGGGTCGGCATCCCTGCTATATAGTAGTATAAATTAGGAATGCGGTAACCAAGAGCACTTTCTACATGCAAAATAAACACAAAATATTTTAAAAAGCAATTGATTGGCATTTTTTAACAGTTAATAAGACATGGCATAAAACAAAAAAGCGTTGCTCCAGTTTATGAACCCTATTTTGAGATTGTGAGTATTGAGATTAGGAGATAAGAGATTTTCCTTACAGACCGGTTCCTTCGGTGTTACTCCATACTCTGTAATCAATTGATTTAATCTGAGCTGGAATCATTGGTCACCAATTCATTGTTTAATCTCAGCAGCTCATTTATAATATTTTCGGATATGCGAAAATCGGTTAACAGAATTTTGTCTATTAAAGGTTTTATTTTATGTACTATTCCTACTTGCCTTGCTTTATTTATCACCCCAAGCGTTCCTGTAAATTTCAGGTTAAGCTTTCCGGCTAATTTCCTGGCCTTCAAATCGTCCAGTAGGAGTAATGGATTTTCAATTTCTTTTGCCAATGCAATGGCACTTGCCTCGCCCCAATCGACCTGGGTTTCAAGAAATTCCTGATATTTTTTGTCCTGAACACTTTCTATTTTGATCCAGTTGGGTAACCGTTCCTGAAATTCTGTTTGAACTTCAGGAGTGACAATTACCCTTCTGTACACTTTACGTAGCAGTTCAAGTTCTTCTATTTTATGAAAAAGAATTAAACTGCTTGTATCTGAAATCACGATGCTGGGTTCAGGCATTGGCTATATCTGAATGTAAATCGGAAACCGACGTACTGAAAACCGAAACGCCATACCGGCCTAACAATTCTATAAAAGTCCTTTTTGACAATCCGGCTAATTGAGCAGCCTGGCCTGAAGATAACTTCCCATCTTCGTATAATTTGGCAGCTACTATCATTGAAAAATCGAAATCTTTTAGATCAATATCATCTGGTATTTGCAATTGTATTGTTCTCATGATGCTTTTATTTTCTTCATGTCAAATATACGAAATCTAAATTAATTGAAATGTATTGAGATTGTGAGTATTTAGATTAGGAGATAAGAGAGGGACAGAAAGAACCAAAGGACAAAATAGCTTGAACGGTCTTACATTGGATGAGTTGGCAGAAAAAAGAGGTTCAACCGAAGGAGACTTGTCAGGGGCCGGAGGCTTTTTTAAT
>CAYTDH010000652.1:0-2564 GCA_964436325.1 uncultured Tangfeifania sp. | reverse complement strand
ACGTAATTGTTGAATCCGGTGCCTCGGCCGATTTCATTGCCGGCCAGTCCATCCGGTTTCTACCGGGATTCCATGCACAGGAGGGCAGTTATGCGCATGGTTACATAACAACCACCGGCGATTATTGCATAGATGCATCTCCTGCTATTGTTGCAGCGGAAACCACCTCAGAAAAAGAAGCGGTGATTGTGGATGCAGAATTAACTGAACTCCCCGAGCGCGAAATGGTGGTTTATCCCAACCCCAACAGCGGGGAGTTCACCGTGGAATTCCGGAATTTTAAGGATGAAATCCGGGTGATGCTTTTTAACTCGATTGGGCAGTTGGTGCACAATATACAAACAAGCGAGAAACAGATTCACTTGAATGTACCCAGCCTGAAAAGCGGGATGTATTATCTAAAGGCGGTGAATAATGGGAAGCAGTTTAATCAAAAGATTGTTGTGCGATGAAAATTCTGCTGAAAGGAAATTTCAATGGATATGCATCAAATACAACGAATTATACGCAATACGGGGATAAAATAATTATATATGTTGTTACAAACAATAAAAACTGCGAAATCAGCCTGTTTGCAAAATTTTCAGTATTTTTGATTCTGGTAAAACAAACGGATAAAATGATTAATAACGATTCAAATTCATTATCAATAATAAAAGATACTGCAAGTAAGATTTTGCCAAATTGCACGATTCTTCTTTTTGGATCTCGTGCCCGAAAAGACAATTCAAATGATAGTGATTATGACTTCCTCGTTATTACCAGAGAAACAATAGATATCCGAAAAAAAAGGACTCTTAAATCAATAATGAGAAAAGAGTTAGCTCGTTTTAAAATTCCTGCTGATATTCTAATTCAAAGTGAAGACGAAATAAAATCAAAAAAAGAAATCACAGGACATATTATTAAACAAGTTCTTAGAGAAGGAGTTGTTCTATGAATGAGGCTACAATAGATTTCATAAAACAATGGCTATTAAAAGCTAACGAAGATTTATTGGTAGTCGACAAATTGACAGAATATGAAGTTGTCGCTACTTCCTCAGTTTGTTTTCATTGCCAGCAAGCTGTAGAGAAATTTCTAAAAGCATTCTTAATTGCAAATGGAGTAGAAATCAAAAAGACTCATAATATTGAATATTTACTTTCTGAATGCGCTGACTTTGATAAAGATTTCACCGACATCGACCCAAAAGAATTAAGTGACTTCGGAGTTGACCTGCGATATCCAGGGGACATGTTTGTTCCAGACAAAGATGAAACATTAGAATATAAGAACCTCGCATTTCAAATTAAGGATTTTGTTGAAAGTAAAATTGATGGAATTTTAAAATCAAAATAATTACTGTTCAACATACGATAATGCAAAATCAGCAGAACAGTACCAGCTATATTTTAATAATGCATTTTGGGATAATATATCGTTGATAAATCCTCCAACAACTGGAAATTCGTACTATCCAAAGCGCTTTGGCATTAACAAACTTTCCTCCACCACCCTCATTGCCGGCACCACCGATTGCTTCAACGCCACCAATACCATTGCCGTTGCCGGAGATGGAGATGTAATTGTTGAATCCGGCGCCTCAGCCGAATTTATTGCCGGGCAGTCCATCCGGTTTTTGCCGGGATTCCATGCTGAGGCAGGCAGTTATGTGTATGGACGTATTACCACTGAAGGGAATTATTGTGTTGAAGCAGCTCCTGCAATTGTTGCAGCGGAAACTGTCACCGAGAAAGAAGCAGTGATTATGGATGCGGAAATGGATAAACTCCCCGACCGCAAAATGGTGGTGTATCCCAATCCCAACAACGGGGAGTTTACCGTCGAATTCCGGAATTTCGAGGATGAAATACAGGTGATGCTTTTTAACTCGATTGGGCAGTTGGTGCGGGATGTGCTTACCAGCGAACGCGAAATCCGGATGCATGTGCCGGATTTGAAAAGCGGGATGTATTATCTAAAGGCGGTGAATAAGAATAAAAGATTCAGTCAGAAAATTGTGGTTCAATAGAATTTGGATTCTGGATTTGTTCAAAAACCATAGCTGAATTTTATAAAAAACTTAGTGTTTTTATCTGGAATTTAAATATTTGTCCATTACAAATAATATTTGGTTCAACCCCTCAAATGTTGCATTTCGTTAAATGTTTTATGCTATTGGATTAAACTAGAATTTTTCTAATTTTAAAATGTTTAATTTTTTCTTATTTTAGGTTTTTGAAAAGCCAAAATTTTGAATTAAGTTTACAATTATTGTTGTTTATAAAATGCTTATAGGCTTTTAAATTAACCTGCACTTTGTAAACAAAACAGTGACAAGAAGAGGATTTATTTTTAGAATTTTTAAAACCGGATTAACCCGTGCTTAAGTTACCCGATATTTTTTTGAACCTTAACCTGGGGAAACATCAAATTGAATAACATAGCAAAGGGCAAATCGGTGGTATTTTTTCAAAAAGTGGTTTAAAAGCAATTGGCATCGGTCCTATACGCAAGCCAAGTTTATGATAGTGCAATGGAGGAAGAGAAGTTACACAGAGTTCCACGGAGGCAACACAGAG
>CAYTDH010000651.1:0-2565 GCA_964436325.1 uncultured Tangfeifania sp. | reverse complement strand
TTTAGCTATCAGCTGCAGGCCGTCCATCACGGGCATATCCCAGTCGGTAAGCACCAGGTCGGGGACAACTTCCCTGACCACGGTTAAGGCCGTTTCGCCATTCAGCGCCTGAAACAGTTCGTACGGTTCGCGCGATTCGATGTAATAATTTACGATGCCTTCAAGGAGCGAAGGATCGTCATCAACAATCAGTATTTTTTGCTTGTTCATTTTTCCATTAGGTTTATTAATCGGTTGTATTCCTTCACATTCTGGATATTAATGGCGCTAAACAATTGAGAAATCCATTCGTTTACATTGCTTCCGGCAGTTTCTTTCAAAGGGGCTAATACTTCATGAAACCGCGAAATCTCAAAGATTTTGAAATCCTTTATTTTGTGCACCACATCTTTTAAATTCTCTTTTTCGGTTTCGGTGAGTGTCAATTTCGGTTTAAAAGCAGGCAGGCTGGTTTCGTTTTCTTCTTGTTTGACGTTTTGTGAAATATGTTGCATTGTGAACCAAAAACTACAGCCCTCATCGGGGTTGTTGTGTGCGCCAATCTTTCCGCCGTGGGCTTCAACGGCCATTTTGCAGAATGTTAGCCCCAGCCCGGTAGACCGTTGAGCGCTGCTGTCGTTTTTTCCGAAGTGGCGGTATTTGTCGAAGATATAGGGCAATGCTTCACCGGGAATGGGATTGCCGTAATTTTTCATGGAAATTTGCAGTTTGCCATCGCCGGAAGGTTCGGCAAAAATGTCAATGCTCCGGTTGAGCGGCGAATACCTGACGGCATTCGACAGGAGGTTGTCGAATACGCGTATCATCACCTCTTTGTCGGCCATGATTTTAAAGTCGGTAAACTGCATGTGCACTTCCAGGTTTTTCTCTTTCAGGCCGGCTTCCTGCCCGTTGATGACTTCCGCCAGGATGTTGCGCAGCGAATGGGTCTCTTTGTTGAGGATAAAGCCGGCCTTTTCGTGTTTTTCCACATCCAGCATATTGGTGATCAGTCGAAGCATTTTCTTAGCAGGGAGGGTTACAGTCCGGTCGCGGGTAGTGAGCAAAATCTGGCTGAGCGGGTTTTTCAGGTCGTGTACCAGGGCATGGATGAGGGTTTCTTTAAATTTATCAAGTTTCTCGAGTTGCTGGTATTGTTCGTCTATTTTTCCTTTTTGTGCTTCGATTTCTGCTTTTTGACTGGTCAGCAAAAGATTCGCTTTTCTTTTCTGCACTAAGTTTCTTATTATCATTACCGCAAAAAGCACCATGAACAAAAAACCAACAATAAAAGAATTTTTTATCACCTTCTGGTATTTCAGCTCGGCAATGTGTATAGCATCCTTTTTGGCATGTTCGGCGGCCAGTGCTTCTTTTTCCTTATCAAACTGATATTGATTTTCCAGGTTGGTTATTTCTTCAATGTTACTCTCATTGAATAAGCTGTCGCTTTGTATCTTAAATTCAACGTGATATCGATACGCTTTTTCATAATTGCCGGTTGCTGCATAACATTTTGCTAAAATATCGGCTGCCTTTTTAATGTTATCCCTTTGCCCTGATTCAACCGCCGAATGATAACCTTTTTCGCCATACTGAACGGCACGTTTATAGCTTTTCAACCCAAAATACGCGTTACAAAATTCAATATTATTGCTTGTTATAATATCTTGTAAACTTATTTCTATGGCAATATCCATTGATTTTTGAAAACAATCCAGCGATTTGGAATAATCCTCCTGTGCCAGGTAAATTGTTCCTATGTTTAAATAGCTGATTGAGATGCCGGGTTTATAGTCTAATGCTTCATTTATTTTAAGGGATTTTTGAAAATATTCCAGCGCATTGGAATAGTCCTCCTGAACATAGAAAATATTGCCAAGGTTTGTGTACGTATCTGAAATTCCATGTTTATCGTTGAGTTCTTCACGTATTGCTAATGCTTTGTTATAGTATTCCAGTGCTTTGGAATAATTGCCCTGCTCATCGTAAACAACGCCCATGTTATTGTAACTGCCTGAAATTCCGGTTTTATTGTTGAGTTTTTCAAATACTTTTAATGCTTTTTGCATATATTCCAGCGCTCTCGGGTAATCGCCCTGCATATAATAAATATTCGCAAGATTATTGTAACTGCCTGAAAATCCGGTTTTATCGTCAATATCTTTAAATGTTTTCAGTGCTTTTTTATAATATTTCAGTGCTTTGGGATAATCGCCTTGTACTAAATAAACATTACCGGTATAGTTGCAACTGTATGCCATTCCGGTTTTATCGTCAATCTTTTTGCTTATTCCCAGTGCTTGTTGATAATATGCTAATGCTTGTGATTGGTTCTGTGCATAAAAATAATAATTACCTATGAGTTGTAAACTTAAGGATTTTCCTTTTTTAAAATTCAAAATATCACTCAGACTATCGGCTTGAGAAGCATATAGCAAGGTTTTATCAATATCGGTATTCTTCAGCTTACCGGCGATTTCATTTAGGAGGTTAATCCTTGCCGTATCCGTTTCGGGATGGTTTGCCAGCAGGTTTTCGAGGCTGTCGATTTCAGTATTCTGCGAAAATAGGGGCATGTAAAAA
>CAYTDH010000650.1:0-2567 GCA_964436325.1 uncultured Tangfeifania sp. | reverse complement strand
GTCGCCTCCATGAAAAGAATCCTTACCATTCAGGCCCTCAAAACTGTAGGTTATGGTATCCCCGAAGGAGTACCTTCCTCGGCACCACTGCATTTCCCCATGACTGTCTGTGGCATACAAATCCACACCGCTGACACCCGTTGCCGGCATGTGTGGCATGGCATGGGGTCCTTCCACCTGGTAACGCACCCGGATCATTTCACTATTGCTCCGGAACCGGATGGAAAGTCCGGCGCTGTTCCGGGAAAGATTCCAAACCGCATCGCGAACCAGAGGCTCCGCTTTAGAAGGCAAACGGTGATACGATGAGATGCCACTTCCCGACCAACCTTTTCCATTGACCACCGGGAAGGAATGCTGCGCCGGGTTCCACCAGCGGTTGGGATTGTCCTGTCCGGAAACGACCAGAGACAGGAATAAAACAAGAAACAGGGAATAATACTTCAGAATCATTTATTTTTCGGTATTAATTTGATGTTGCATTGGTTTAATGCTTCATTGTAAAAAGTAAAAATACAAATTTCTCTTTTCATAAAAGGGGAAAATAGCAGGGAAAAGGAAAATAGAGATTGGGAGGTGTGAGACATAGGATTTTGAGATATGAGACGCAGATTATTATGATCCGAGTCCATCCATGTCCATCTGTGGATTATTTCGCTTCATCAAAATCCGTATCTCAGCGGTTTAGCTTGTTTGCTCGCAAAGGCGCGAAGACGCAGAGGGAAGATTTTCATTCGTAATTCTCCTCCTGTTTCATCCTCCTTTGCCGCCAGGCAAATAACCTCTTCTTCTTTGTGTTTTTGCGTCTTCGTGTTCAACACTAATTTGCCGCCAGGCAAATCCATTCGTGTTCATCCATGTCCATCTGTGGATTATTTCGCTTCATCAAAATCCGTATCTCAGCGGTTTAGCTTGTTTGCTGCCAATGACAGATTTTCACAAAGCACTAATAATGAATGCAATAATGAAGCCCTGATTCGGGTGTCATTTCGACGACGAAGGAGGAGAAATCTCTTGAAACAACAGATTTCTCCTCGCAAGCTCGTCGAAATGACAGGTAAATTTCATCTGTCATTCTCCGCATTATGCTCAAAATTTTTTTTTTTGAGTGACCTCTCGCAAAGGCGCGAAGACGCAGAGGGAAGATTTTCATTCGTAATTCTCCTCCTGTTTCATCCTCCTTTGCCGCCAGGTAAATAACCTCTTCTTCTTTGTGTCTTTGCGTCTTTGTGTTCAACACCAATTTGCCGCCAGGCAAATCCATCATAATAATCTGCGTCTAACTCAATTTCAGTTTGGACGCAAAATTTTGCGTCCCTACGATATCCAAATCATAAATATCTGTGTCTCAATTCCACAATTTCACAATTTATCAATTTGACAATTTAACCATTTATCAATTTGACAATTTGTCATAATCTCCCCCTGCTTCCGATTCATCGCAGGATTCAATCCATCTCAGTAATTCTTTTTCCATTTGCTGAACGGTTTCCGGATTTTCACTGGCAATATTGTTTCTTTCTTCTTTATCCTCAATCAGGTTGTATAGTTCAAACGTTTCTCCCCCATCGGTGCTGATCAATTTAAACTGCGGGGTAACCCATGACATTTTATTATGAATGCGGAAACCGATTGGTTTGTCCCTTTCCGGAGTTTTACCGTCCAGAACCTGTTTCAGACTGACCCCGTCAAGGGGCCGGTTTTCAGGGTAAGAAAGGCTCAGGATATCCACAATGGTGGGAAGGTAGTCGCTGGTGACTGATGGGAAAGCGGTTTTTTGCCCCGGTTCAATCCCGGCCGGCCAGACACAAAAAGCCGGAACCCGGACCCCTCCCTCGTACAACGATCTTTTCCGTTCACGAAAAGGACCGGAACTTCCCGGTGTTTGTCTTTCAGGACCATTGTCACTGCAAAACCACAACATGGTATTTTCTGCCTGTCCGAGTTCAGCCAGTTTATCCCAAATCCGGCCAACCTGGGCATCCATGGCACTTATGGTACTGAAATAAATCTGTTCACGATGGCTGAACCCGGGATAATCGTTCATCATCTCCTTCATTGCCACCACCGGCAAATGGGGCGTATGAAACCATACGACCGAAAAAAACGGCTTCCCGTTTTCAACCGATTCCTCCATAAACGGAATGACGCGGTCAACGATGACTCTGGAATTGTCACCCTCCAGATTCTCCCTGGCGCGGGTTTCTTCTCCTTTCCAGTAAAACGTACCGTAAGATTGGGCATTCTGTTTATTGTCGACAGCCTGCCATCCATAGCGTAAATTCTCTCCTTTCACGGTATCAAAACTCAAAGGCTTTATCATGGGATCAAAGGTTGGCACCTTCGATTCCGTAACAAACCATGTATCAAACCCGTGCATGGAGGGGATGCTGTAATGGGTTGAGTCTCCCGGCCGCCCCCGGTTGGCATCCTTTATTTTGGTGGTAAGTGTTCCCAGGTGCCATTTCCCGAAATGCCCAGTGGAATACCCCCTTTCTTTGAGCAATTCGGGAAGGGTAATCTCCTCCTTTCGCATATGTCCTGAATTGGCCCCCGGAATACCATAC
>CAYTDH010000649.1:0-2572 GCA_964436325.1 uncultured Tangfeifania sp. | reverse complement strand
GATTGGTTTATTCAAGTTCGATGAGGACCTGATTGCCCTCGATGGTATCCCCTTCAGCAACATTCACTTTCTTTACCATTCCGTCGACGGGAGCTTTGTATTCGCTTTCCATCTTCATGGCGGCAACAATAATGGCTGTGTCCCCTTCATTAACAATGTCTCCTTCGTTAACCAAAATTTTAACTACTTTCCCCGGCATGGGAGAGGCGATATTTTTTTCGTTCCCGGCAATACCGTTAGTCCCGCGATTGATGAGGTAACGGGCCTCAGCGTCAATTACATCTACGTTATAGGAGTTGTAGAGGGTGTGGGCTGTATATTTTTTGGGTTGGGTGTCGGGAACGAGTTCAATGTTGAAGGAGTGGCCGCCTTCAAGAATGGAGAAGGTTCCATCGGCTGTATGAAGCAAATCAACATTATAGCGCTTGCCATCCACTTCCACTTCAAGCAAATTTCCGTTTTGGCTGATAAGGTTTACCCACGCCGTCCGATCATTTATTTTTATTTCCAAAGCCATAATATACTGTTTAGAAGTGATTGATGTATGGGATTTTTTTCCAGCGACTTTCCGATGGTGGGGCAAATTCTTTCTGGTTATCTTGTATTTTGCTGATTTTATCCATGTAGTCAATGAATGCTGCGATGACGACCATGTCTTCACAATCTTCCGATTTGTTTTCTTTCAGTAACTCTTCCTGGTTGTTTTCAATGAAATGGGTGTCGTATGTTCCATCGATGAAGTCCCGGGTGTTCATAATCCGCTCCAGGTATTTGATGGACGTTTTTACTCCTGTAATCTTATATTCATACAGTGCCCTGCGCATGCGGCGAATGGCTTCATCCCTTGTTTTTCCCCAAACGATGAGTTTTGAAATCATGGGGTCATAGAAGATAGGAATTTCATATCCTTCATAAACGTATCCGTCGGTGCGCACGCCAAGACCGAGTGGTTCCGAAATTTTATAGATTTTTCCGGGACTGGGCATGAAATTGTTGTCCGGGTCTTCGGCATAGATTCGGCACTCAATGGAGTGGCCTTCCTGAGTAAGGTCGTCTTGCGCAATTTCCAGCGGTTGTCCTTCGGCGATTTTTATTTGTTCCTTAACCAAATCAATGCCGGTCACCCTTTCAGTAATAGGATGTTCTACCTGAAGGCGGGTGTTCATTTCCAGAAAATAATAATTCAGGTTGCCGTCCACCAGAAATTCAATGGTTCCTGCTCCTGCATATTTTACTGCTTTGGCAGCCTCCACTGCCGCTTTTCCCATCTCTTCACGCAATTCCGGAGTCATGAGGGGCGATGGGGTCTCTTCAATCATTTTCTGATGCCTCCGTTGCACCGAGCATTCCCGCTCAAACAGATGGATGGCATTTCCGTGTTGATCACCCAAAATCTGAAATTCGATGTGATGCGGCGAAGTGATGTATTTTTCAATATAAACCGAGTCATCACCAAACGAAGATTTGGCTTCCGAACGGGCAGCCCGGACAGCAGAAACGATGTTCTCTTCTTTATAAACCAGGCGCATTCCTTTTCCTCCGCCACCCGCGGAAGCTTTAATCATTACCGGAAGGCCGATTTCCCGGATGGCGTCAAGCGCTTCCTCTTCGGCATTAACACTTCCGGCAGTTCCGGGTACTACCGGTATGCCAGCTTGCATCATGGCCTCACGGGCCTGTATTTTATCGCCCATTTGGCCGATCACTTCGGGAGAAGGACCAATGAAAATGATGCCTTCCTCCTGGCATCGCCGCGCAAATGCCGCATTTTCCGATAAAAACCCGTATCCGGGATGAATGGCATCGGCGTTGCTGGCTTTGGCTACTTCAATGATCTTATCGATGTTGAGGTAACTTTCGTGGGAGGGAGCTTTGCCTACATACCAGGCTTCGTGGGCATACCTTACGTGTTGTGAGGTCCGGTCAGCTTCCGAAAAAACGGCAACGGTTTCAATGTCAAGTTCACGGCAGGTTCGCATAATCCGAATGGCTATCTCTCCACGATTGGCAATCAGGATTTTTTTTATTCGTTTCATTGCGCAGTTTTAAGTTGCACTAAAAATGTCATTTTTTTCACACCTATAGATAACTCCGTTTCGCAAAAATTGTTTAACCTTTTTTGTTTTCGCCCGGAAAAATAAAGGATGTATCTAAACTTGCAAATCAAAATGTGTTAATAAATGCAAATTGACGATGGAACGCCATTTTCAGCGGGTGATTTTTTTGAATTTTTTGGAGTAATGTTCTAATTGGATGGAGTATTGAGATCATGAGATTGTGAGTATTGAGATTATGAGATTGTGAGTATTGAGATTATGAGATTGTGAGTATTGAGATTTTGAGATAGGAGGCTGATAAAATGAAGCTAAAGGCAAAATACCTTGGGCGATATTACAATGAATAAGCTGGCAGAAAAAAGAAGTTCAACCGGAGGAGACTTGTCAGGGGCCGGCAGGTCCTGACAACGTCGGTGGAATCGAAGAGGTGTACAAAGCGGTGAAGAGGTTATGGGTATTAAGATTATGAGATTGTGAGTATTGAGATTTTGAGATAGGAGGCTGATAAAATGAAG
>CAYTDH010000648.1:0-2581 GCA_964436325.1 uncultured Tangfeifania sp. | reverse complement strand
AACCATCATCGCGCAAGCGGGGCCGTCCCCGTGGGCGGTGAAGGCGCGGGCGTAAACCTCCGCCGTCTTGTGCGAGACGATTTCCACCGCGTCGAACAAGTCGCCCAGCCCCGATTGCGCCAGCTTGCGCTCCTGGTCCAGCAAGTCACCCTTGGTGATAAGGATCAGGCGATGCGTGCCGGCCAATGCCTCCACCGCTTCCCGTGCATGGGGCAGAAGGTCGATGGGATGGTTCAGCATCTCCTGCCCGGCGGCGAGGATTTCCTCGATGACGCTGGCGGGCACCGTCCGGTCGGTCACTTCTATGGCGGTCTCGATCATCGACAGCATGAAGCCCTTTATGCCGAATCCGTAATGGCCGATGTTGCGCCGCTCCGCATTCAGCAGACGCTCCATCAGGTGATCCTTGGCGGTGTAGTCGGCCAGAAGCTCGGCGAACCGGTCCTGCGTCATGCGGAAGAACCGCTCGTTTTGCCAAAGCGTGTCATCGGCATCGAAACCGATTGTCTGCACCTTCATGGGCACCCCGTCCTTTCAATCTGGCAGGGCGTGACATCCTCCCCCTTTTCTGACAAGGGGGGCGGATTATATACTGACCCCAAGCGACCACCTTCGACCATTCGAAAGATGTGATGCCACAGCGATTCCCGATATCCATGGCGGACAAGTCGGACCCCGGTTCCGAAAACGACCTGCTGACAAAGACCAAGTCCAAGACGCAGCGCCCGCCGATGTACAAGGTGCTGCTGCTCAACGACGATTACACGCCGATGGAATTCGTCGTGCACGTTTTGGAACGCTTCTTCGGCATCGGCCACAGTCAGGCGGTGGAAATCATGCTGACGGTGCACAAGAAGGGCGTGGCCGTGGTCGGCGTGTTTTCCTACGAGATCGCGGAAACCAAGGTCGCGCAGGTGATGGATTTTGCCCGCCGCAACCAACACCCGCTTCAATGCACGATGGAGAAAGAGGACTAGGCCCGCGCGGCCTGCGTCCCGCCCCGCATGACCCCGCCCCGATGGACCCTCGCGCTCGAAAACGGCGAATTGGCATGGCCCGAGGCGGGCCGCGTGCTGGTTCTGCGCGCGCAGGCGGAGGCCGATTTCGCCGCGCTGGGGCCGGAGAGGCTGGTCGCGGTGCAGGGCTTTGCGCCGGCGCATAAGCGTCTGGTGGCGCGGGGCCTGACCGTGCAGATGGCTCCGGACGATGAACATGCGGCCGCGCTCGTGCAGATCGTCAAAAGCAAGGCCGAATCCCTGTCGCTGGTGGCCGAGGCCCTGACCCATGTGCCGCCCGGCGGCCTCGTTGCCGTGGACGGGCAGAAGGACGAAGGGATCGAGTCGACCCTCAAGGCGGTGAAAAGACACCTGCCCGTCGACGGCGTTCTGTCGAAATCGCATGGCAAGCTGTTCTGGCTGACCCGGCCGGACACCCTGCCAGAGGCGGTGACGGGCTGGCTTGCCACGCCGGAACCGAATGCCGATGGCTTTATCACCTCGGCGGGCATGTTCTCGCCCGATGGCGCCGATCAGGGGTCGGAGCTTCTGGTCGCGCTTGTGCCGCAACTGGCGGGTCGTGTCGCCGATCTCGGGGCCGGTTGGGGGTACATGTCCGCCGTGCTTCTGGAGGAGCAGGACAGCATCGCCGCGCTCGATCTGGTGGAGGCCGACTGGGCCGCGCTGGAGGCGGCACGGCGCAACGTGCACGACCCGCGCGCCGCCTTCCACTGGGCCGATGCCGAAAGCTTCGCCCCCGAGGCGCCCTATGACGCGATCATTTCCAACCCGCCGTTCCACGCGGGGCGGGCGGCGGACCCTGCCCTTGGGCAGGGCTTCATCGTGGCCGCGGCGCGGATGCTGAAACGCTCGGGCCAGTTCTTCATGGTCGCCAACCGGCATTTACCCTATGAAGCGACGCTGAAGGCGCATTTCGGGACCGGCACCCTGCTGGCCGAGATTGCGGGCTACAAACTCTATCAGGCGGGCAAGCCCAAGGGGGCACCGCGCGGCTGACCGGCGCGAGAGGACAGACCATGTCGCTAAGCATTCAGGGCAAGACCGCCATCATCACCGGCGCGGCGAACGGCGTCGGCCTGGCCATCGCGCGGCATTTCCTCGAACGCGGGGCCAACGTGATGATGGCCGACCGCGACGAGGCGCGGCTGGCCGACGAGGTCGGACAGGCCGAGGACGAGAAAGGGCAGGCCCGGTATTTCGCCGGCGACCTGCGCGAAAAGCTGACGGTCGCCAACCTGCTGTCGGCCACGATCGACGCCTTCGACCGGGTCGATATCCTCGTCAACGCCTCGCGGCAGGTGCTGGAGTCAGACCCGCTGGATCCCTCCGACAGGACGGTCGAGGTTCTGATGGAACAGAACATGTATGCCGCCTTGCGGCTCAGCCAGACCGTCGCCAACCAGATGATCGCGCAGGCCAAGGAGGATGGCGTCGAGGATCGGCCCATCGGCGCGATCGTGAACCTGTCATCCATCGCGGCACGCGTGACGCATCCCGATCTTCTTGCCTATTCGATCAGTTCGGCGGCCCTCGACCAGTCCACGCGCAGCCTTGCCGTGGCGCTT
>CAYTDH010000647.1:0-2587 GCA_964436325.1 uncultured Tangfeifania sp. | reverse complement strand
TTCATGCGTATCAGGGCTTCAATCTTTTTCCAGTGCCATTCCTCAGAGGGATCAATCAGTGTAATGGCCTCCCCCTGGTTACCGGCCCGGGCTGTACGCCCTATCCGGTGCACATAGTCTTCGTAATTGGGGGGGACATCAAAGTTAATAACGTGACTCACCTGACTGGCATCCATGCCGCGGGCTGAAACATCGGTCGTTATCAAAATCCGTACGTCACCGCTTTTAAAAGATTGAATGGCATTGATTCTTGAACTCTGGGCTTTATTGGAATGCAACAACCTTATTTCGCCTTCAGCTTTTCGTTTAATCACTTTAAAAACACCATCAGCATGTTCTTTGGTTTTCACAAAAATGATAACCCGCGAAAAGACCTCTTCATTGTCGAGAAAAAATTTAACCAGGTTTAATTTGGTCCTGTAATTCGGTACTTTATAAGCCACCTGCTTAACTTGCTCAACAGGAGTGGCAGAAGGAGTCACTTCCACTTTTTCATAAAAATCGAGGAACTCTTCCCCTAATTTCTCAACACTGTCGGAGAAGGTAGCTGAAAACAACAGGTTTTGCCGGCGGGCAGGAAGTATTTCAAAAAGTTTTCTGATCTGGGGAATAAAACCCATATCAAGCATGCGGTCGGCTTCATCAATGACAAGATATTTAACTTTTTTCAACGAAAGTGCCCCCGCATTGTAAAGGTCCTGCAAACGACCGGGTGTGGCCACTAAAATATCAATTCCGGCTTCTACCAATTCGGCGTGCTTCGTCCACCCAATACCTCCGTAAACAGCCGCATGCCGCAGTTCCGACCAGGAGGTTAATTCGGCCACATCCCCTCCCACCTGGATGGAAAGTTCACGGGTGGGCACAAGCACTAATGCCCGGGGATCGGCACCTTCCGGTTTTTTGAGTTTGGTTAAAAGAGGCAATAAATAAGCAGCAGTTTTTCCAGTCCCTGTTTGGGCAATTCCCACCACATTGGCCCCGGAAAGGATACGCGGTACTGCCTGAACCTGTACAAGGGTTGGCTCACTAAAACCAATATCATCCAACGACTTTAATATTGATTTGGCAATTTTAAGCTCCTCAAATGTTTTCTTCATGGTACAAAAATAGGAAATCCCTGCTGACCTGCGCTTATAATATTTTCAATCTGACAGAATATTCGTTTTCAACATTTTATTGTACACCGTTATAAAAAAGCTGATAATGAAATCGTTTATTCCTTCTGAAAACCAATTGCCCCGTTTCGAATGATGGCATGAAAAGCTCAATTTTATTAAGAACCCTCACTTCAGTTGGTATCTTTTCCCCGGCAAGGTGGTCAAAAGATTATTGAATTCCATTTTCAACAGCAGAGCAGAAACTTTACTGGTGGGCATTCCCAGTTCACCTGAAATCTCGTCAATATACAATTCGCCTTTGGCCTGAAGCAAATCAACGACCCTCTTTTCTTCAGGATTCAAATCCACAAAAAGCGAAGACTGGACTCCTGCTGTGGTTTTTTCCGCATCCCAACCCATAAAATATTCCAAATCATCCAAATCCTGAATCAGACTCGCTCCATTAAGCCGGATAAGCCGGTTACACCCCCGGGAGTAAGTGTCATTTGCCCGTCCGGGAAAAGCAAAAACATCGCGGTTATAGGACGAAGCGATATCGGCGGTAATCAGAGAGCCGCCTTTTTCAGCAGACTCAACCACAATGGTGGCATCGGCAAGTCCGGCAATGATGCGGTTTCGTCTGACAAAATTGGGTGGATCTATTTTGGTTTCACTGGGAAAGTCGGATACCAATCCCCCATTTTGCAGCATCTTCCGGGCTGTTTCGGCATGGAGCGAGGGGTAAATCTTGTCAAGCCCGTGTCCCACAACCCCTACTGTAGGAATGGAGTATTTCATAGCTGAACGATGAGCATGAATATCGATTCCATAGGCAAGGCCGCTGACCACGATAACCGGATAATTCCTCTCTGAAACCCCCCTGATCAACTCGTCGCAAACTGTTTTTCCGTAGCTCGAGGCATTCCGGGTCCCCACAATGCTTATCACCCGCTGTTCATTCAAATTCATGTTGCCTTTTGAATAAAGAATAATGGGAGCATCGATGCACCTTTTCAATCTGCGGGGATAGTTCTTTCCGGTAAAAAAATGAAGGGTAATGCCATACTTCTCAATAAACCGGAGCTCTTTTTCAGCCCGCTCAAATATTCCCTTATTTTTTATACTGCGGGCACTCATCTCTCCAATTCCGGGGATTTTCACCAGCGATCGGAAAGATTCAGAGAAAACGCCCTCTACACTGCCCACATAGGCGACCAGGTTACGTGCCAAAACACTGCCAACTCCGGGAATGAGAGAAAGCGCTATTCGGTAAAGGTTCTTTTTCTCAGTCATGTATTCAGGGTTAATTTTTATATTCCGGATAGTTGATTCAACGCCCCCTGAAGCGCCCTCCGGTCATTCGGGGGCAAAGCCGTCAGGCTAACAGAAGGATATTCCGCAATGCCACGCCGGGTCTTTATAGTCAGGGTCATATCGGTCATCTTGCCAAATACAGAATTTTCGAAGTGGGCATTGTGAAAAAGATT
>CAYTDH010000646.1:0-2605 GCA_964436325.1 uncultured Tangfeifania sp. | reverse complement strand
CTCTTCCGGGGGGCTGCAACTAAAAAAAGCTACACCCACCACCAGAGTAACCATGGATTTAAAAATCGTTCTGTACATATTCATTTTTTTTTAGCGAAATTTTAATGAGTCCTGTAAAATGTCTTATTGTGAAATCCCTGCCTATTCATCATTGGAAAAAGAATAGGGAAAATCGGAAACTTCAGTTCCCCGCATTTTATTGGGAACATGTCCCATTTTAAAGTGGATATCGGCTCCTTTCATCAACTCCGAATAGTTAAAATAATTCTTACCCCAGTCATTGCCATTCAGTTCAATCCCCTGAACGTAGCGATTTTCTTTGCCGTTTCCCGGGGCCTCGATATTAATTTTATTCCCGTTCTCGAGGTGAATAGTCATCTTTTTAAACAAAGGCGAACCAATAACATACTCGTCAGCACCCGGTGTAACAGGGTAAAATCCCAGCGAACTGAAAACATACCAGGCCGATGTCTGGCCATTGTCCTCATCTCCGCAATAACCATCAGCGTAAGGACTGTAAAGCTTATCCATTACTTCGCGGACCCAGTATTGGGCTTTCCAGGGCTGACCGGCATAATTGTAGAGATAAATCATGTGCTGAATGGGCTGGTTGCCATGTGCATACTGGCCCATATCCATTATCTGCATTTCCCGGATCTCATGGATGACCTGTCCATAATACGATTCATCGAAATCGGGTGGCATGGAAAAAACGGAGTCCATCATCGAAATGAAGACGTCTTTTCCTCCCATCAAATCGATCAGTCCCTGCACATCATGAAACACCGACCATGAATAATGCCAGCTATTGCCTTCGGTAAAAGCATCGCCCCATTTCAGTGGATTGAAGGGTTCCTGAAAAGACCCATCCTTGTTTTTCCCGCGCATCAGGTTGGCTTCGGGGTCAAAAAGGTTCCGGAAATTCTGACTGCGTTTTTTGAAGCGGTCGATCTCTTCCTGAGGACGGTCGAGGGCCTGGGCAAGCTTCCAGATGGTCCAGTCGGCAAAGGCATATTCCAGGGTACGGGCCGCATTCTCATTAATTCCCACATCATAAGGAACATAGCCCAGTTCATTGTAGTACTCATGTCCCAAACGGCCTGTAGCGCTAACTTCAGGATGCACATGTTCGGTCCCGTGCAACACCCCTTCATACAAGGTTTCAATATCATACCCTCTTAATCCCTTCAGGTAAGCATCGGCCACAATGGTCGCCGAATTGTTCCCAATCATCACCGAACGATGGCCGGGACTGGCCCATTCAGGAAGAAAACCGCTCTCAAGATAGGTATTTACAAGCCCGGCCTGAATTTTCTCATTTAGGGAGGGATACATCAGGTTAAAAAACGGGAAAACAGCCCGGAAGGTATCCCAGAATCCGTTATCGGTAAACATGTAACCAGGAAGTACTTTCCCGTTGTAGGGGCTGTAATGCACCATATTCCCTTCAGCATCGAATTCATAAAATTTCCGTGGAAAAAGAAGTGTCCGGTAAAGAGTAGAATAAAACGTACGGGTTTGCTCTACGGTTCCGCCTTCCACTTCGATGCGGCTGAGTTCCTTATTCCAGATTTCACGACCTTTGGCTTTTACGGTTTCAAAATCATCCTCTCCAATCTCCTGAAGATTCCGTTCTGCCTGCTCATAACTGATAAACGAAGAAGCCACGCGGGCATTGACGGTTTCACCTTTATGGGTAGAAAACCCGATGACCGCTCCTACATGATCCTCTTCAATTTCAAGTTCATTTTCAAACAATTCTTCTCCCTGCCATACATGGGTATATTCAAAAGGTTTATCGAATTCAATGACAAAATAGGTTTTAAAATTCTCTGGAACCCCTCCGCTATTGCGGGTGGAATATCCGGTAATTTTATTCTCCCCGGGAATAATCTTCACGTAAGACCCCTGGTCAAATGCATCCACAACCACATAGGAATTCTTGTTCTCGGGAAATGTAAACCGGAAGCGGACAGCCCGATCGGTAGGGGTTAGTTCAGCAGTTACATCATGATCGGCGAGGTAAACCCTGTAATAATGTGGAAGAGCCTTCTCGGCTTTATGCGAAAACCAGCTGGCACGGTCGTCTTCGGTAAATTTAAGTTCCCCGGTCACCGGCATCAGCGAGAAATTGCCATAGTCGTTCATCCAGGGGCTGGGCTGGTGCGTTTGCTTGAGCCCCCTCATTTTATCGGCATTGTAGCTGTATTGCCAGCCATCGCCCATTGGGGCGGTCTGAGGTGTCCAGAAATGCATTCCCCAGGGTCTGGCAATGGCAGGATAAGTATTTCCGTTTGACAGGCTGAATTTGGATTGGGTGCCCATCAAAGGATTCACATAATCCACTGGTTCTTTAGATGAGCCCACAGCATTTTGCCCCTTTATCTGAAAATTAAAAACAATAAAAAAACTGATGCTTAGAATAAAAAATCTTTTTCCCATTTTCCTGATAATAAATCGTTTCAATTATTCGTGTTTATTTTTTCCTCAAAAAACAACCGGAAAGAGTTTCTTTTCCTTAACCCTTCCCGTTTTTCATTTGAGGCGAAAATAGTCAAAATTTATGATTTTTTCACCAGAGTCTCCCGTTGCCGTTGATTCGATC
>CAYTDH010000645.1:0-2611 GCA_964436325.1 uncultured Tangfeifania sp. | reverse complement strand
TTTTACCAGGTGTGCCCCGGCGATCCCACCTACAGCATTGGCCGTCCGGTTGTTGACCAGGCAAAAATCAGGGTGCCGGGTGGTGTTTTCGAAATTGTTGCGCACAACAATTCACCGGAAAATAAATTCATTGAGAAGATGGTATTGAACGGCACCGAGCTGAATGAACCCTTCTTTTCCCACGAAACCTTAATGAAAGGGGGCAAACTGGAGTTATTTATGCGTGGGGAGTATTGAATGAAAACTTCATGTTTTTATTTAATTGTTGCCATTGCACAGCAAGCACATTTGCAAACCCGCACGAATCTCTCCTGTCTTTCAAAGTTTTTCAAAAGAGTTTGCTTTCCCCTTTCCGCTCTCATGTGTTGATAACTCTATGAAGAAATATTTTGCTAATAAAAATCGAATGATTAAATTTGGACAAATTTTGTCTATATATTTTTAATCTAAACAAATGCTGTCAACAGGAAAGCAAATAAGGAAACTAAGAGAAGATCAGGGGTTGCCTTTACGAAAAGTTTCGGCCAAACTGGATATTGACCAATCTATTCTAAGTAAAATTGAAAGAGGTGAACGGAAAGCTTCAAAAGAATTGATTATTCAGATTGCCAGGATTTTTAAAGTTGATGAGAAAGATTTGCTTGTCAATTATTTGAGCGATAGGGTGTTGTATGATCTGAAAGATGAAGATTTAGCAACCGACGCATTAAAAATGGCTGAAAAGAAAATTAAATACCTGACAAGAAATCAAAATGGAAAGTAGAAATTCCATACAACCCATAGAACCAGAATTGCCAAGTCATTTTGCAGACCGATTAGGTGTAGTATATGCTTCCTCAGTTAGTCAACAACACAAAAAGGAAAACGGACAATTCTTTACCCCGCTTGAAATCGCTGGATTAATGGCTTCCTACTCTGAATTTGACGGTGATTCTATTCGCATTCTGGACCCTGGATGTGGTTCTGTTGTTTTATCTTGTAAACTCATTGAGCATATAGCAAACGCCAACAAGACACTAAAAAACATTTATCTGGTTGCTTACGAAACAGATTCCGAACTCATCCCAATATCAATGCAATCTCTTGATTATCTGGAAAAATGGGGGAATCAACAAGAAATAAATATAAAAACAAAACTTTATACGGAAGACTTCATCCTTCATAATTCCGATTGTTTTAAAGAAACGGGAGATATGTTTTCTAAACCTGTTGAACCATTTGACATTGTCATATCAAATCCTCCCTATTTTAAACTATCTATTCATGATAAAAGAACAAAAGTAGCTAAAGTCGTTGTAAATGGACACCCAAACATTTACGCCATTTTTATGGCATTATCAGCAAAATTACTCAAGAAAAATGGTGAGTTAATTTTCATTACTCCACGCAGCTATGCCGCAGGCGGATATTTCAAAAACTTCCGGGAGTATTTCTTCAGAATCATTGATTTGGATAAGGTGCATCTTTTTGTTTCCAGAAAAGACACTTTTAGCAGAGATAAAGTATTGCAGGAAACGGTAATCATTAAAGGGACCAAAAGGTCTAGATCTGAATCAAAGGTAACCATTTCTTCATCAAGTGGATTGAAAGACTTAAAAAAACCGTTGATAAAAATTTTCCCGAAAAAAGACATCATTGACCTTAGTTCAAATGAGAAAATCCTGTATTTGCCAACAACCGACTATGATGAGGCGGTTTTGGAAATTTTCAAAAACTGGTCAGGTAATTTAGCCAAGTACAACATCAAAATTTCAACTGGCCCGGTTGTGGCTTTTCGGGCAAGAGATTATCTCAGAGAAAATGGTGCAAACAACACAGTGCAATTAGCTCCTCTTTTTTGGCTGCACAATGTGAAACAAATGATATTGGAATGGCCTATTGTTAAACCTAATAAAGACCAGTACATCAATATTGAAGAAAAATCAATTCCGCTTCTCATTCCCAACAAAAATTACATTCTCCTGAGGCGTTTCAGCAGCAAGGACGATAAAAACAGGCTGATTGCTGCCCCTTATTTCTGCAATTTCATCAAGACAGATTATATCGGAGTTGAAAACAAGGTGAATTACATCTACCGGCCAAAAGGACATTTAGAACGTAATGAGGTTGTGGGACTTTGTGCTTTGTTTAATAGTAGTCTTTTTGACGCGTATTTCAGGATTTTTAACGGCAATGTTAATGTAAGTGCCACAGAGTTAAGGGAAATGTCATTGCCTTCAATAGAGATCATTCAAGAAGTTGGAGACACCATTATACTTTCGAACGATTTTTCAGTAGAGAATACAAACCGGATAGTAACCGGATATTTTGAACCAGCATACAGCACATGAATAAAATTGAAGAGGCAAAACAGATATTGGAAGCAATGGGGCTTCCCAAAAGGCAACAAAACGATCGCTCTGCATTGACCCTGCTTGCCTTGTGCAACCTGAAAGAAAAAGAAAAATGGAGTAAAGCAAAATCGGTGTGTATGTCAGTTGTTGGCAATAAGGAAAATGCAAAGTATGAAGGTATTATGCGTTTTATTGCTGAGCATTACAATAAACAATATGCAGAGAACTCCCGGGAACTATTTCGCAGGCAAACGCTTCATCAATTTGTTCAGGCGGGA
>CAYTDH010000644.1:0-2612 GCA_964436325.1 uncultured Tangfeifania sp. | reverse complement strand
AAGAAGTTGGTGGAAAAAATTCATCTCTGGGTGAAATGTTCAAAGAGTTAACTTCCAAAGGAATTCATATTCCCGATGGGTTTGCCACCTCAGCAGATGCCTACTGGCAATTTCTGGATGAAAACAACATCCGGGAACCGTTAAAAAAAACGCTTTCATCCTTAAAAAAGGGAGATGGCAATCAGCTTAAGGAGGTAGGCAGAAAATGCCGGAGAACGGTTATGGAAGCTTCGATTCCCAAGCCTGTTTTGAAGGCGTTGGAAAAGGGATATGACGAACTTAAGGAACGGGAGAAATCATTAACCAGTGTGGCGGTGCGGAGCAGTGCAACGGCGGAAGACCTGCCGCATGCCAGTTTTGCCGGTCAGCATGAGTCCTACCTGAATATCAAGAATAAAGATGAATTGCTCGAAGCATGGAAAAAATGTGTGGCTTCTTTGTTTACCGACCGGGCCATTAAATACCGTTTGGAAAATGGATTTGAGCATATGAAAGTTGCTCTTTCCGTGGGCGTTCAAAAAATGGTACGTTCCGATAAAGCGTCGGCCGGGGTAGCTTTTACCATTGATCCTGACAGCGGATTTGAAAATGTGATATTAATTAACGGAACCTGGGGTTTGGGAGAGAATGTGGTGCAGGGTACTGTTCGAACCGATGAATTTTTTCTTTTTAAAGAGGCCCTTAAAAATAAGAAAGATCCGGTCTTATCCAGAAGGCTGGGCTCAAAAGCCCGGATGATGGTTTACGCTGGTGAAAACAAAGAAGAAGAAACCACGAAGAATGTAGATACTCCCCGGGAAAAACGGGAAGCTTACACCCTGTCAGATGATGAACTGGTTCAATTGGGCAATTGGTGCCTTCAAATTGAGGAACATTACGAAAAGCCGATGGATATTGAATGGGCAAAGGATGGCGAAACCAACGACCTGTATATTGTTCAGGCCCGTCCCGAAACAGTCCATTCCTCAAAAGAAAATATCGGGAAATTGAAAAAGTACCGGCTTCACAGCGATAATAAGAAACCATTAATCAAAGCCATTGGTATAGGGGATAAAATTGCTGCCGGGGAAGCCAAAATTTTGGAATCGCCAGAAGAATCGGATAAAATCAATGAGGGCGATGTATTGGTTACTGAAATCACCAATCCGGACTGGGACCCGATTATGAAAAAGGCTTCTGCCATTATTACCAATAGCGGCGGGAGAACAAGCCATGCTGCAATTGTTGCCCGTGAACTCGGTACTGTTGCTGTTGTGGGAGCGAAAGATGCCACCGAAAGACTGGAAAACGGTCAGCAGGTAACGGTTTCCTGTGCCAAAGGAAATGTGGGACAGGTGTATGATGGGAAACTTGAATGGGAGGAAGATGAAATTGATTTGGAAAAGCTGGGAAAACCCAAAACAGAGGTGATGCTCATCCTTGCAAATCCCGGGTCTGCCTTCAATAATGCCATGCTTCCGGTCGATGGCGTAGGTCTGATGCGGCTGGAGTTTGTGATAAACAATGCCATAAAGGTACATCCGCTGGCGCTAAACCAATTCGATTCCATTGAGGATGAAGAGGTGAAAAAGGAGATCAATAAGATAACCCGGGGGTATGAGGATAAAAAGAAATTTTTTGTTGAAAAGCTTGCCCGTGCTGTAGGCACTATCGCTGCTGCATTCTTCCCCAAAGATGTGATTGTCAGGATGAGTGATTTTAAATCAAATGAATATGCCGATCTGATAGGGGGAAGTCTCTTTGAACCTGATGAGGACAACCCTATGGTGGGTTTCAGGGGAGCATCCCGGTATTATCATGATAAATATAAAGAAGGTTTTGCCCTGGAATGTGAAGCGATGCGGATGGTTAGAGAGGAAATGGGGCTGACCAATGTAAAACTGATGATTCCCTTTTGCCGGACCCTGGAGGAAGGAAAAGCTGTGCAGAAAGTGATGGCAGAGAATGGATTGAAACGGGGTGAGAAAGACCTCGAAATCTATGTGATGACTGAAATCCCCAGCAATGTTATTTTAGCAGAGGAGTTTGCCGGAATTTTTGATGGTTTTTCGATTGGTTCAAATGATCTTACACAGTTAACCCTGGGAATCGACCGGGATTCTGAACTGGTTAGTCCCCTCTTCAGTGAAAAAAATGAAGCTGTCAGACGCATGATTCAAATGGCCATTGAAAAGGCCCACAAGAAAAAGCGAAAGATTGGTCTTTGTGGTCAGGCTCCGAGCGATTTCCCCGAGATTGCACAGTTTCTGGTGGAACAGGGTATCGACAGCATATCCTTTAATCCCGATGCTATTGCAAAAGGAATCGAGAATATCGTTAAGGCAGAAAATAAATCATAAAAAAGGAAGCCGATGTTTCACGGCTTCCTGAAGATTTTCTTTTGGGGCACCGGAAAGAAGGCCGGCATGCCCCGTTTGCAAAGGGAAAATTGAAAAGATTAAAGTTTCAGGAAGGTCGGGCTATTATTGTCCTTCCTGCCAAAAAACATAGTGTTATATCAACTTTTCATAAATAATTCATAATGAAAGTATTTAGGAAATCGTATTTTTTGTCATTCCGAGATTGCACCCAAAAATAAATTTTGGGCATAATGAGGGAATGACAGATGAAAT
>CAYTDH010000643.1:0-2615 GCA_964436325.1 uncultured Tangfeifania sp. | reverse complement strand
CGCGATTTCATCAAAAAAGAGATTACCCTGCCCCTGAATGAAACGGAAAACGATTTGTGGTTTGCAGGAAGAGAAATCAATGAATGCCTGAATCTGGCCACATCAGGAATTCCAGGACCCGTGCACATCAATATTCCGCTGGAAGAACCGTTGCATGATTTGCTGGAGGAAAACCTTCCGGAAATGAAAGGAATTGAAGCCACAAAAACACAATCGGCTTTAACAGAAAATGAACTCCACCACCTTTCGGAAGAGTTTAACCGATCTAAAAAAATCCTGATCCTGGCCGGCCAGCAAAATCCAAATCAAAAGCCGGAGCAAATCCTGATTGAATTTGCACAAAAAACAGGGGCTGTGGTTTTGAAAGAAAACCTGGCCAATATGAATCATCCGCAATTCTGCGAAATGCCCGATTTGCTTGTCACATCGCTGCTTTCTGAAAAGGGCAAAGACTTTCAGCCCGATTTGATCATTACATTCGGGGGGTCGTTTGTCTCCAAACCGCTCAAACAATTTCTGCGGAAAAACAAACCCGCAGCGCACTGGCACATCTCAAAAGCGAACCAGCATGCAGACACTTATCAGTCGTTAACCCGGGTGATTGATGCAACACCCGAAATTCTTTTCGAACAGCTTATTCCTCATGGAAAACCCAGGGGAAAAGCATTTATTGAAAACTGGAAAAATCAGGAAAAAAAAGTATCCGGGTTACGCGATAATTTTATTGAGGAGACTGGTTTTTGCGATCTTAAAGTATTCCGTAAGATTCAACACTTTATCCCTGAAAATTCAGTGGTTCACCTGGGAAACAGTTCTCCAGTGCGTTACGCGCTTTTATTTGAAGCAGCAAAAAGTACACGATATCTCAGTAACCGTGGAGTGAGCGGAATCGATGGTTCGTTCTCCACAGCCGTTGGTTTTGCTTCCGAATCGGAAAAAACCAATACCGTTATACTGGGCGATCTCTCCTTTTTTTACGATTCCAATGCGCTCTGGAACAAATACATCGCAAACAATCTCCGCATCATCGTTATCCACAACGGAGGCGGAAACATTTTCAGCATGATTAAAGGTCCGGCTGAATCTCCCGCATTCCGCGAACATTTTTTCACAGAAAATAAATTCAGCGCCAAAGGAATTGCCCAATCGTTCGGACTCGATTATTTCAGGGCCGCCAATGAATCAGAACTGGAAAACGAACTGAAACATTTTTATTCAGAAAAACAGCAAAAAGCCGCCGTTTTGGAAATTTTTACCGATGCAGAAGTAAACTCAAAAACGTTTCGGGAGTTATTTAAGAAGGTGAAAAGTACCACTTAAAAAAAAATTGGAGCACCAACTCTTTTTCTATAATTTTGTGTTAAAAGAATGTTATGAAGAAATGGGAAAATCATATTGAAATCAATCCGGAAATTATGTATGGAAAACCGGTAATTAAAGGTACACGCATTCCTGTTGAATTAATCCTGGAAAAAATGTCAAATGGTCAAACTTTCCGGGAACTCAGCATAGATTATCCGGATCTTAAAGAAGATGATTTGTATGCTTGTCTGGCCTATGCAACCTCTCTTTTGCGAAATGAAGTAACTATACCTCTGGCTTCCTAATGAAATTCCTGGCTGACGAAAATCTTGAATACTCAATCATTTCTTTTCTAAAGGGAAAAAATATTGATGTAGTTGCTGTCAGGGACCTTATGAAAGGAGCACCAGATTCGGAAATTATTACATTCGCCTTTGAAAATAAACTTATTATTATAACCTCGGATAAAGATTTTGGAGAATTGACATTCAGATTGCAAAAACCCAATCACGGCATTATTCTTCTAAGATTAAACGAAGAGAACTCAATAGATAAAGCAGATATATTATGGACTGCAATCAAAAAACTTGGCAGCGACGTTATTAATAAGTTTGTTGTTGTTGAAAGAAATTCAATTCGAATCAGATCATTAAAAAACTAAAGAATCATGGATAAAAAACGCAATTGGGAAACCCTAAAAGAATACGAGGACATTTTTTTCGATTACTTTGATGGAATCGGAAAAATTACCATCAATCGCGAGCGTTACCGGAATGCTTTCCGGCCCACAACGGTGAATGAAATGAGCGATGCACTGAACATCTGCCGCGAAGATCAGCGCATTAATGTGGTGGTGCTAACCGGAGCTGGCGAAAAAGCATTTTGTTCGGGAGGCGACCAAAATGTAAAAGGAGAGGGTGGCTACATCGATAAGAAAGGCGTGCCGCGCCTGAACATCCTTGAAGTGCAACGCCAAATTCGCAGCATGCCCAAACCGGTCATTGCCATGGTAAACGGCTATGCCATTGGGGGCGGGCATGTGTTGCACGTGGTTTGCGACATCAGCATTGCCAGCGAAAACGCCATCTTCGGCCAAACGGGCCCCAAAGTAGGCAGTTTCGATGCCGGGCTCGGCTCATCCTTCCTGGCCAGCCATGTGGGGCAAAAGAAAGCCCGCGAAATCTGGTTCATGTGCCGTCAGTACCCGGCTGCCGAAGCCCTGGAAATGGGCCTTGTCAACAAAGTAGTTCCGCTCGACCAGCTCGAAGACGAAGTCGTGGCCTGGGCACAAAAAATGCAGGAACACAGTCCGC
>CAYTDH010000642.1:0-2627 GCA_964436325.1 uncultured Tangfeifania sp. | reverse complement strand
ATCAATAATCCTGACCCTATAAAGCAGATCTGCACCTTTTAACACTTTGCCAATAAGAAAGATGACGTCAACAGCTGGTGCGGATTTGCCTTCGCTGGTACGGATTTGTAATCCGTACCTCAGCTTCACCCAAAAGAAGAAATGAGTTATAGAAAAATTCAGTATGTAAGGATTCCTTACTAGCGGCCAGCGATGGTAAAAAATACAAAACAAAACTATACAACCTCGATGTAATAATCACTGTAGGTTACCGCATAAAAGCAAAGCGCGGTACAAAATTCGGCATCTGGGCCAATAAAGTTCTTAAAGAATATCTGTTAAAGGGCCACGCAATAAGTTATCGTTTTGAGAAAATTGAAGGAGACGTTTGGTATTTGAAAAACAAAAACAGATCGTTCGTTAAATTTGAAATTATTCCTGTAATTTGTAATAGAAAGAAAATGGAAGTAATTAAAAGAATAGTATCCCGCAAAAATTTTAAGGCTTACAATTCCAAATACGGAAGTAAAACTCCGTCAAAACCGGAAGCAAAAAGTCGCCAAATACGGAAGTAAAAAGTTGCCAATTGCAGAAAATATCCGATATTTGTAATAGTTTATAATCGTTTAAACATGAAGCAAAACGCATATATGCCCCGTTTGTGTGATTCCCTGTTGCAAACAGCCTTGCAATCGTCGGGTGCTGTATTGATAGAAGGCGCCAAATGGTGTGGGAAAACTTCTACCGCAGCCCAGGCATCGCGCAGCGTGTTATATATGCAAGACCCCGATCAAACAGCTTCGTATCTGGCAATGGCCGACACAAAACCATCTTTACTGCTTAATGGAGAAACACCCCGCCTGTTGGATGAATGGCAAATGGCTCCTGTATTATGGGATGCAGTTCGTTTCGAGGTGGATAAAAGAAAAGAAACAGGACAGTTTATATTAACCGGCTCGGCTGTACCCTCCGACAATGTTGTCGCTCATACCGGCACAGGAAGAATATCACGCCTCACTTTACGACCCATGAGTCTGTATGAATCATCGGAATCCAACGGAGCCGTATCATTGCGTGCATTGTTTGCCGGAGACCACGATGTGGAGGCCACCTCCGGGTTGAGTATTGAACAAATTGCATTTGCTCTGTGCCGCGGTGGATGGCCGGCAAGTGTTAAAGCAAAAGGCAAAGCTGCTTTGAAAATGGCAATGGATTATGCAGAAGCAGTGATAAATTTCGATATATCGAGGGTTGATAATGTGGAGAAAAATCCCGACCGGGTACGTTTACTGTTGCGGTCGCTGGCGCGTAATATCGCCACAACAGCTTCATACCAAACCATTATGTCCGACATGGAAGCAACCGAAATAACCATATCCGACAAAACAGTAAGCACCTATATAAATGCATTACGCCGCATTTTTGTGCTTGAAGATTTACCCGCATGGTCACCATCATTGCGTTCAAAAACAGCCATTCGCACTTCGGCAAAAAGGCATTTTGTCGATCCGTCCATCGCAACTGCGGTGCTGCGTACAAACCCCGAAGGCGTTTTATCCGATTTTCAGTATTTCGGATTTCTGTTTGAAGCCTTATGTACCCGCGATATCAGGGTTTATGCCCAATTAAATGATGCCGATGTATTTCATTACCGCGATAAAAGCGGGCTGGAAGCAGATTTAATTGTGCGTCTGCGCGATGGCCGTTGGGCAGCAATAGAAGTAAAACTCGGTAAAAAACAAATCGACCAGGCTGCTGAAAATTTGTTGGCCCTTAAAGCCAGAATCAATGAGGACAAAATGGGTAAAGCATCATTCTTAATGGTGTTGTCAGGCGGACAGTATGCCTACCGGCGCAATGATGGCGTGCTGGTTGTACCCATTGGCTGCCTCAGAGACTAATGCAGGTAAATAGATCGCAAAGCGAGGCCGACAAAAGGAGTCAAAACCAATGAAGGAAGGGAATTTAATTCTGTTGACCTCTCCGCAGAAACTCTGGCCGAGGCAGATGTGGTAGTGCTTTCCACCATTGGCGCTGCCGACGTAATCATTAAAATCATTCTTTACTATGCCCACGAACGCTCCTGGTACCACTCCAGTTTCGGAATTGTGGACGACGGCCACCACGCCGAAACCATGCATCTCTTTAAGAAGAAGCCAAAAATGAAGCCCCAGCAGGTGAAAGTTCCTGTAACAACAATTATTAAAAAACCAGACAACGCTGATTAGCAATCATATAACTGAATGATAGCTGATTGATTTTGAGCAATGAAGCAGGGAGAAATCGTAAACGATAAACTTCTGATAAAAATGATTTTCAACCCGTGGTTCGTGTCAAAGATGAAACGGTTCTGACATTGCTTTCAAAACGCAATCCCGATGTAAAAGCAACAATATACATGGCAAATATTTCCAAACAATTCAACCTCGATGTAAAACGATACAATGCCCAATACCCAAAAATTAAGGTAAAACAATTTACCAAAGCACACGACCGTTTTTTAATCATCGACAATGAAACGGTTTACCACATTGGAGCTTCACTGAAAGACCTCGGCAAAAAATGGTTTGCATTCTCGAAAATGAATACCGAAACACTGAATCTTTTAATGAACCTGAAAAAAAGGGAGGTGTTGAAGTATGGGGAAT
>CAYTDH010000641.1:0-2628 GCA_964436325.1 uncultured Tangfeifania sp. | reverse complement strand
CAGAACTGGAGAATAAGAAACCCGGTGAAAGGGTTGTTGATGTTTTTCTTCAGGGCAAGCGCGTTACCCGTGGTTTCGATATCGTTCAAGAAGCCGGAAAAACGGATAAGGGAATCATCAAATCTTACCCGGGCATTAAAGCCGGAAAAACCATGACGCTTGGCCTCGAACCGGTGGTGGGCAATTCCCTTATTTCAGGGATTGAAATCGTGCAGGAAGCCTTAACGGATCACCAAAAACAATGAAAATGAAGTCGATTGATTTGAAATTTCTGATTATTGCTGCAATACTCAGCTTGTCGTGTACCACCAAAGTTTCGGAATGGGTCTTGCTGAACTCACCGGCGGACAAGTACCTTATGGTTTATTATCACCATCAGGAAATTCCGGAACCTGTTGTCAAGCAGCATAATGAACTCCAAAAAAAGTTGCAACCGGCCAATGTGCTGTTCCGGTCGGTGGAAAAGGAAAATATTGAGCATCCTTATTATGCCTTGTATTATTACAACAGGCTTTTTGCGACTTACAAAGATTTTAGCACACTGGAAAATATTGCTTTTTCCCCGGTGAGGGAAAAAATTGGGGCCGAACTTATGAAAGGCAGGCTTTGTGTAATGGTTTACCTGAAAACCGGGGACAGGGAGAAGGACGAAAGGGGATTACAGGTGGTCAAAAATACCATTGCCGCATCTCCTTTTGGAAACATTATTTCGCTGGTGGAGCTGGACCGGAAGAGTGCGGAAGAGGCGCATTTTGTTTCGATGCTCCTGAATGTGGAAGGAGACCTGAAGGATATTCATGAGCCGATGCTGTTCGGGGTCTTTGGCCGTTTCAGAGTGCTTGAACCTTTGCTTGCCCGGGGAATATCGGGGGAAAATATTAACCTGCTGATTGATTTTCTTACCGCTGACTGCAGTTGCCTTATCAAGGATAAACTGCCCGGCATCAGCATGCTTTCAGCCACTGACTGGAATAACCCGCGGCCCGCACTCGTGAATGATATCCTGGATGCGAACCCTCAACTTATTCATCAGTAAATGAACCAGGATACCATTGGATACGATTCACTGGAGTCGCGGCCATTGCCCCAATGGCTTACCGACCAGCGGGACGGGAAAAACAGTTATCAGCCCGAAATCATCGAAATGAAAGAAGACCATTCGCTGGATATCGCCATAATTTCCACTTTGGGGATTATCCTGCTGACCGTTTTCTTTTTAACCCTTTACTTTTTGCGAAAAAATAAAAAATGAACAGCGTATGAGTCCATTGAAACTGGTATGGAAAGAGCTTATTTACAGGAGGGTGAGTTCTTTTGTTATCTTACTGACGGTCCTGGTTGCCAGTACCGTTTCGGTAGCCGTTTTTACCCTAAGCAAAGCCAGCGAGAACGAAACCCGGAAAATCATGAGGGAACAGGGATTGAACCTCTATATCTTTCCCAAAGGAACCAACCTGATCGATTTTTTCTCGGTTAACAACACACCCACTTTTCCCGAAGATTATGTGGATACGCTGGCGGAGTCCAGGACTTTTGATGCGGTCAGGCATCTTACGGGAATTCTTCAGCTAAAATATCCCGATTGGGTCGATCCCAATGGTTCGCGTCATCAGATTGTGGTGACCGGATACAAGGATGAAGCCATGCAGCGTTTTTTATCCCGGCAGGAAACCATGGGATTTGATGTGGCTGAAGGAACAGTGCATGTTGGTGCCTTGCTGGCCAAAAATATTCCGCAGGGAGAACCTTTTCAGATTCACGGCAATGACGGAAAGCTGCATGCGTTTGAAATTGCCCAACGGCTGGAAGAAGGAAAAGGAATGATCGATATGGGAGTTTCTTTCCACCTTGAAGATCTGCAAAAGCTGCTCGGTATGGAGGGGCAAATCAATAAAATCGAAGCCCTGGGATGTGTCTGTCACGATGGACGGATAAATAATGCCCGGAAACAGGTGCAGAATATCTTTCCCGATCTTCAGGTAACTGAAGTGAGCAGCATCGCTGAAGCCAGGGAAAACCAGCGGTTGATGATGAATAAATACGGTTCTTTTATTATCCCTCTGGTGATGCTTTCTGCTTTGCTAATCTCGGGATTCCTGTTTTATGCCAATGTTAACACGAGACGGCGCGAAATCGGAATTTTGAAAGCTACGGGGAAAAGTCCGGTCTTTATCATTTTTATTATTCTGTTGAAAGCTTTTTTCCTCGGACTGGCAGGGAGTATCGCCGGTTTCTTTGCAGGAAGCCTGATTGCGGAATATGCCGGTCAGGAAATCTTCCGGTTTACCGCACACGCGATAAAACCGCTCTGGTCTGTTTTTGGTCTTACCATCATCCTGTTTCCCTTGTTGTGGATGATTTCGAGCTGGATTCCTGCCCTTCTGGCTACCCAGGTGGATGCCGCGAGGACACTGAGCGGGGAGTAGAGAGGAATGTGTGAATGAGGGAATGTGGGAATGCATAAATGCATGAATGGGAGGATGCGGATGACATATGAAAAACGAAATTTATGAAAACCATGATGCGATCTAACCCTATCTCCCCCAATAGATTAAACGTAGAGACGCAATGCTTTGCGTCTCTATTGGAAACCCCTGAACGCTCCTCAATCATTTCCGTCTATGCCCG
>CAYTDH010000640.1:0-2630 GCA_964436325.1 uncultured Tangfeifania sp. | reverse complement strand
CCGGCGAAGACCGGACCCTGGAAAGAATTGTTACCCTTATTGAAGTAGGTTACCTTTGAAAAATAAGACGCAGAGAATAATGCCAATCCTGGTTCCTGAAAAACGGACCCTGAATGATAATAAAAATGCCTGATTATCCACGCACTTTTATCGCTGTTAAGATTGAGCCCTGCCCCGCGTTGCTTGAGTTCGTTCATCAACTGCAGGCATTGCTGAAATACGATGCGGTTCGTTGGGTGGCGGTTCATCACTTTCACCTCACGCTTAAGTTCCTGGGAGCTACCCCTCCGGGAAAAATCAGTGATGTCCAACAGGCTTTAACAGAGGTGGGGGGCCGGTTTGGGGCCTTTGATTTTGACCTGAAGGGGATTGGGTATTTTAAAAAGAATAAGCAGCCCCGGGTTTTATTTGTAAGGATTGAGCGGGACGAGATGCTAAAGCACCTGGCAGAGGAAATTGATGTGTCGCTCTCAATGTTGGGGTTTGAACGGGAACGCCGTATATTCAAACCTCACCTTACCCTGGCCCGGATAAAAAAGATCCAGACGCCTTTCCGTTTTTACGACTTTGTAGATCATTATCCCGATAAACAGATTCAACGGGTTTCCGTTGATGAAATAATGTATTATCAGAGTATTTTAAAACCGCAGGGAGCCCAATACCATAAACTGGGCGGGGTAAAACTGAAGAAAGTGTCTGTTTAACGAAGAAATTTGCCGTTAAAAAAGAGCGAACGTGGATGGGAAAGGCGGCGTTTATTTTCCGTTCCCTTTAAAACTCACCATAAGTGTGTAGATCAATATTTTGAAGTCGATGTATAACGAGGCGTTTTTGAGGTAAAGCATGTCATAGGGAAGACGTTCCAGCATCTCTTCCAGGTTGGATGCGTAACCATATTTTACTTGTCCCCACGAGGTAATTCCTGGTCTTAATTTATGCAAATGGGTGTAATAGGGGGCATGTATTAAAATTTGTTCGATGTAAAATTTTCGCTCCGGGCGGGGACCTACGAGAGACATATCGCCCTTAATCACATTAAAGAACTGGGGAATTTCATCGAGGTGGGTTTTTCGCAGGAATTTGCCGATTGGGGTGATACGTTCGTCATTTTCGCTTGATAATTCCGGTCGTCCGTTTTCCGCTCCGTGAACCATGCTTCGCAGTTTATAGATATTGAAAGGACGGCCGAAACGCCCGATCCGTTTTTGCCGGTATATGACCGGCCCTTTCGAGGTGGATTTAATGATGACTGCCAATACCAGAAAAACAGGAAGAAAAAGGAGTGAGGCCAGTAACGACAGGGAGACGTCCAGTAATCTTTTGGTCTTTTCCTGCCAGGCAGGCATAATGCCGTTGGCTATTTTGATGAGCGGACTTCCGTAAATGGTATTCATTTTAACCGTTCCGGACAGGAAGTCGTATAGATCTGGAATACCCCAAATGGTAACCTGCCGGTTTTCCAGAACGGTTAGTATTTCGGATAACCGCTCATGTTCTTTGGTCTCAATGGCGATAATTACTTCTTCGATGTTATTTTTTTCAATGATTTCATTGAGGTTATCCAGCTTGCCAAGCTCCGGGATATATTGCCCGAGCAGACGATCGTCGTTGTTCTCCACTCCCACAAAACCGGTGAAAAGATTTCCTGCCGGTCGCTGCTGACTCGTCATTTCCTGGTAAACCTTTTCCGCTTTTCGGTTGCTTCCAACCAGCAGCGTATTGAATCCGATTTTCCGCTTATGGATCCGATGAATCGTTTCGGTCGTTAAAAAGAGCCTGAAAAGGTAGGTTAGCGAGAAATGCAGTATGAGCAGGGTAAAAAAGAGTTGGTAATAGTTTTTATAGGAGTGGATAAAGTCATCGAGAATCAGGGCAAAAAAGATAACCACCACCCCGGTTATTGAGGTAAAAAAGGTCTGCCCCAGCTCCAGGAGTCGTGAGCGCCGGTAAATGTTGTCGTAAAAACCGGTGATGTAATAAAACAGAATCCAGAAAACAGGGATAAAGGTAAGACCAAGGAAAAACTGCGTGGTAAATTCAATAGGAATATCCATACCGAAACGTTGCGGTTCGATGAAAACTTTCCGGTAAATGTAAAAGGCTGTCCAGCTTATGGCTGCAGCGAAGAAATCAAAAAACAAATATTTGGCAACCTGCCACTTTTTATTCATGGATTACCTGTTAAGTTCAGTCCGGAAATTACCCCGCTGGTAACTCCGCTAGTTTAACGCGGTATGTTGGGAATTATTATGGAAGGAGCAGGCTTTTTTCTGAAATCAGGAGGCTCTAAACTGATGAAGCTTCGATTCAATTTTTTTAAGGGATTGAAGAACAACGGAGTAGTCTTCAATTCCGGTATAGTTTGAAGTTTTTCCTGAAGCATTTTGGGCAAAATGAATGATTTCGGGTGTTCCGGCAGAGGGTATTTTTTTGATCTTGGAGTTGTTACAGGAGTATTTCCGGGCTGTTAAATCGAGTGAAAGAAACTGGTCTTCAGACCAGGAGCGAATGAGGAATTCGTCGGTACTCCCTCTTGGTCCGATATTCAAATGAACAACCGACGCATCCCCGAACTCAAGATGAATATGGGTGAAATCTGCTTTGGCAGGGGCTGAATGAAAAGCGATGGC
>CAYTDH010000639.1:0-2633 GCA_964436325.1 uncultured Tangfeifania sp. | reverse complement strand
CGGCCTCCTTTGTCCATCACAATCATCCGGTCGAAAAGTTTGTAGATATCGCTGGATGGCTGATGGATGTTGGCAAAAACAAGTTTCTCCTTCAGGCATTGCCGTTTTAAAAGGTACATTACTTTTTCAGAATCGGCCGATGAAAGGCCGGAAGTTGGTTCATCCACAAATAAAATGGATGGTTCACGCATCAATTCAAGTGCAATATTCAGGCGTTTTCGCTGTCCTCCGCTTAATATTTTTTTTAACGGACTGCCAACTACCAGGTCCCTGGCTTCAATCAGGTCGAAATCGTGCAGCGTTTGTTCAATCTTTTCCCTGATTTGTTCTTCATCCATATTCCCAAAGCAAAAACGGGCATTGAATTTAAGATTCTCATAAACAGTAAGTTCTTCAAGAAGTAAATCCACTTGAGGAACATAACCAATGATACCCTTAAGAAATTCTTTATTTTCGGGATTATGAATGTCGTATCCGTTAATAACAATCCGTCCTTTGTGAGGTTTTAGTTTCCCGTTTAAAACATTTAGCAACGTTGTTTTTCCTACTCCGCTTCCTCCGAGGATACCAACCAAATCGCCCGAACGTTCCTGAAAACTCAAGGGATGCAACCCGTAATTTTTTCGACTGAAGCGGTATTCAACATTCTCAGCATTGAATACGATTTTGGATTTTCCCGTTTCCTGAATAAACCTCGTCATAATGCTGCTGTAGTAGATCGGAATGATCCTGGACGTTCTTAAAATCCCTCCGGGAGGAAACAAATACAATCTTTTCTGAACCAGGCGATGCCCGTTCAGGTACATGTTTCTGGGGCCCCAATATTTAAAAAACAGCGAATTTATGCTGCTTACACGAATAATTTCAAGCTCAACTTTTTGATTTTCACGGTAAAGGTGTTTGATCTGTTTATCTGGATACTCTTGATTTCCATTAACGACAAACAGGTTACTTTTTTCTTTTACAGCATGAATGGATTCAAGAAAAAACCTGGCGAGCTCTTTATACTCCCGCGATTTTATTTTTACGCCTTTCGCAACAATGTCAACGATCTCTTTATCATGGGCACTGGTGCTTCCGTCTTTAAAAATGAAATTTAAAAGTTGAACAACAATCATGAACCGTGTGTTCAAATCGAATTCTTCGACAATTCCTTTGCAAATTTTCCTGATGTACTTTTTATTGATATATTTCTCTCCGTCTCCTTCCTCTTTATAAAGTAGCTCTTTATTCTCAATATGATAATAGTGAACAAAATTGTAGTACAAATCCATGTACTTTTCAACCTGATCCCGGCTGAAATTTTCTGCCAGATAAGAACTCACAGAATGGGAAGCATGCTCAGAAGTTTTGTTGTCATCATAATCAGTTACAATGGCAAAAAATTTTAAAAGACTTTCAATAATTACTTCATACATAACCCAAAAGTTCAAAAAAAACGGGCTTTTAACGCCCTTTCGGTAACGAATAAGCCCGGAAAGTGTATATCGGATGCATGAACGCTACTCGACGTGCTTGTTTCTTATTTTGGTAATGGTTTCCGTTAGTTTTGTAACCTGCTCTTCGGTCATCGATGTCATTCCTTCTTCAAGGGCATAAATAGTATTTATTGCTGAAATATTCTGCCAGGCTTCGCTTAGTAATTCAGAGTCGCGGTATTTTTCCATCATTCTGCCCAATTCTTCTATATGCTGTTTTTGAAAAAGAATGGTTTCAATCAGAAGCGGGTTCTGAAATGTGTTTTCAGAAATGTTCGTGGTGAGATACAATCCTTCATAAACGGTTCCTGCCAGTACGAGATAAGAAAGTTCGGTCCTTCCCTGTTCATTCATAAATGAATAAGCATCCTGAAACACGCTTGTAACGAGATCCGTTAGCTCTTCCTTATTGTTGATATTTTCCGAGATTTGATCCGGCAAGTCATCGGAAAAAGCTGCAGATAAATCCAATTCGCGGGTTAACCGTTCAATCGCCCTGAAATAGTCTTGTATTTCAGATGTTTGATTGTAAGTAGTAGCGTAGGCAAGGTCTGCGATGTAAATACCCAGGTTAATTGCCCTGCTCTTTTCCGTGAAATAATCTCCGGCATTTTCCGGACTGTTGGTAATATCAAAGATGTAACTTGCCTCAATTTCATTCAGCATGTTGGTTACCTCAAAGGCTGATGGCAGTGGGTAGATGTACTCTCCAACCTCTTGTTCAATCACCTCATCGGAGATTTCCGGGCGCTCACTACTCTTCTTCTGATTTCTGTTGCCACAGGAATAAAAGCCACTTGCCAATATCCCCGATGCTATGACCAATAAAGTTAATTTAAAGGCTTTAAATGTTCTCATTTTATGTTTTTTTAATGTTCGACTTTCAACTTGTAAAATGTAAACCAATACATTATTTTTCAACGGCTTCGTTTAAAAAATTACCAAAGCAGAAACCTGATTCAAAGTAACATATAATTATCGATAATGTATTAACTTGAGACAGAAAAATGATAAATGTTACCATTGCTTAAACACTTTTAGCAATTGACGCGGGTTTTGTAAACTTTGAGTTAAATGACCTGATAATGGGTATACTAAAGCATATTTTTAACGGCTACCCGGAATTGATTAAGGGTGTGTAATAGAATAATCTGC
>CAYTDH010000638.1:0-2636 GCA_964436325.1 uncultured Tangfeifania sp. | reverse complement strand
TTAGGTTTGATTAGTTTTATTGGTTTAGTTAGATGAAAAGGATGGGTGTTGACCCATCCTTTCTTTTTTTCCCCACTTTTTTTTCCCCACTTTTTTTTCCCCACTTTTCCCCCATTTTCTACTTCCGATTTTTAATTTTCCATTGTCCCTTCAATCCATATCCCCCTTTTTTCACCAAAGAGAATCCGGATACTCAATACCTGTCAGGAACAACCCTCTTGCCGGAGCAGAAGGACCAGCCGCAGACCTGTCTTTACGCTCAATGACTTCCCTGAACTCATCGATGGTCATCTTTCCCCTTCCCACAACAACAAGCGTTCCCACAATTGCCCGTACCATATTCCTCAAAAACCGGTTAGCCTTTATGGTAAAAACAAGTTTCCCCGGCACTTCGCTCCAAAAAGCTTTATGTATCTGGCAATAATTGGTTTTTACATCGGTGTGGAGGCGGCTGAAACTTGTAAAATCTGTATAATCAAACAGTAAAGCCGCAGCTTCATTCATTTTCTCCACTTCAAGGTGCCCCGTATAAAGCAAACTGGTTTCTGTGGCAAAAGGATCTTTTTGCCGGGCTATAAAAAATTGATAAGTCCTGGAAATGGCACTGAAACGTGCGTGAGCCTTCTCCGGCACTTTCCATATTCTTTGAATCGCAATGGCCGGAGGGAGAAAACGATTGAGCCGGTATACCAACCTCCCGGTATCCAAATCGTGCTTCTCCGAATCAAAATGCAATATAAAAAAGGTAGCATGGACTCCCGTATCGGTCCTTCCTGCCCCGGTTACGGTTACCTTTTCACCCAAAATGGCGGAAAACGCCTTTTCAAGACTCTCCTGGACTGTTAATGCATTAGGCTGGACTTGCCAGCCATGATAACTGGTTCCGTTAAAACTTAACTGAGTAAAATAGCGCTGCATCAATCATTGTTTTTCCGGAACAAAATAACAGATTAAAAAAAATTTTACAGTCCGAAATGCAATAAAAATCCTATTTATACGATTTCGGGTTTCACTGAAAAACTGGCAGACTTTCTTTTCCTTTTTTGATCGAAAGATTTTTTTTCGTTCTAAACACTGACAACCAGACAGTTAAAAGCGAAATTTTGGCATTTTTTGAATTCTGGTACTTCTTTTGATTATCCTTTTACAGAAAACAATTTAAACAAGTTGAATCATTAAAAAAAAAGGAGGGTTTAGCTATGACACTTGCAAAAAGAACCGACAGTTTTTTACCGACATTTTTTGATCGGATTTTCAACAACGACCTGATGGACTGGAATACCACCAATTTTTCCAGCCCTAACACATCTATGCCGGCGGTTAATGTAAAGGAAACCGATGATGAGTACACCATAGAGGTGGCTGCTCCGGGAATGAACAAAAAAGATTTCAAAATCAACTTTCAAAACAATGTTCTGACCATTTCATCTGAAACGAAAGATGAAAAAGAGGAAAAAGAAGACAACTACACCCGGAGAGAATTTTGCTATCAGTCCTTTCAGCGGTCCTTTACCGTTCCGGCAACAGATGTAGAGAGCGACAAAATCAGCGCCAGTTACAATGACGGCATTCTGAATGTAAAACTTCCAAAAAAGGAAGAAGTTAAGCCGAAACCGGCCCGTGAAATTAAAATTTCATAAAAAACTTTGAGGAATGTTTAATGAACAGGCCATTAAGGCAGGAATTTTTTTCCTGCCTTTTTTTAATCAAAAAGCCCTGCCAAATGTTTAACATGCAATATTCATGCATTATTAATAATATGAATAAAGTTCATCCTACAGGTGGCGGACCGACTTAAATAGCCTGCATGAATTATTCGGGTTTAAATGCTTAATATATTTTAACAAAATAATAAACTTATTATCTTCACAATCATTTAAATTCGTGCCCTTAAAAAAGCGGGTGTTGAAAATTAAAAAACCATAAAAAAGGAAATCGGATACCGGAATACCGGATAATTTAAGCATAAAAACAAAAAAATAAAACAAGAATAAAGAATATGAACCAGACAGTGGATATTAAAGAATTGAATGAACGAATTGAGAAAGAGAGTTCGTTTGTTGAAATGGTTTCTATGGAGATGAACAAAGTGATTATCGGGCAAAAGCACCTGGTTGAAAGCCTTTTAGTAGGATTGCTGTCCAATGGTCACATTTTGCTGGAAGGGGTGCCCGGACTGGCAAAGACACTGGCCATCCGGTCGCTGGCGCAGACCATAAGTGCCAAATTCTCCCGCATCCAGTTTACTCCGGACCTTCTGCCGGCTGATCTTTTGGGCACCATGATTTACAGTCAGAAGAAAGAGGAATTTTCGATCAAAAAGGGTCCTATTTTTGCCAACTTCATTTTGGCTGACGAGATTAACCGTGCTCCTGCCAAGGTGCAATCAGCGTTGCTCGAGGCAATGCAGGAACGCCAGATTACCATCGGAGATTCTACCTTCAAACTGGATGAACCTTTTCTGGTGATGGCCACCCAGAACCCCATCGAGCAGGAAGGTACTTATCCATTGCCTGAGGCCCAGGTGGACCGTTTTATGCTCAAAGTGGTTATCAATTATCCCAAAAAAGAAGAAGAGCGCAAAATTATCAACCAGAATTTGCTGAAGCAATTTCCGGAAACCTCCACTGTTTTAA
>CAYTDH010000637.1:0-2652 GCA_964436325.1 uncultured Tangfeifania sp. | reverse complement strand
TTATGTTATTGAATCATTTTATTGCGTTCTTTTTTATAATCTTCAACATTCATGGATTTTCCTGGTTCAAAGGGGCTGTGAATATTTTTAAAGTTTTTTTCATTTCCATTTTTTCCACTGTTTTAATCCCTGAATGATGATGGCGGGGGTTACGGCCCCCGTAAGGACCAGCAACCAGGCCTGCATTCCCATTGGTTGCAGCGAAAGGATGTTGCTTAGCCCGGGGATAAAATAGGCAGCCAGAAGAGCAGCGATGCACAGGGTAATGGCCATCCAGACCCATTTATTTCGGGTTACCTGGTTGATGAAAAGATTTTCATCGGGATCGCGCATGTTGAATATATTGAAAAGCTGTGCAAAGGAAAGGGCAAAAAATGCGATGTTGTTGGTTACGCCAGGCGAGAGTTTCAAATGGTAATGCCCGTAAAAATAGACTCCCGAAACCATGACAGCAATGACGAAGCCATAAATCAAAATGGCTATCCAGTTTCCTTTGGTTATGATATTCTGGTTGGGGTCTTTGGGAGGCTCTTTCATCACTTCAGCACGTCCACGACCAATTCCCAGGGCAAGGGCCGGGAACACATCGAGCAAGATGTTAAGATAGAGCAATTGGAGTGGTTCAAGGGCAAGTTCAAACAACAAAAGCATAACGGCCGCGATAACGAGGATTTCACTAAAATGGTAAGAGAGTTGGTAAATGATAAATTTACGGATATTACCAAAAATAATTCTTCCCTCTCTTACAGCTTCCAGAATGGTCGGGAAGGCATCGTTTTTCAATACCATGTCGGCTACTTCCTTGGCAACCTGGGTTCCCCTTTTGCCCATGGCAATGCCAATGTCGGCCTTTTTCAAGGCGGGAGCATCGTTGACACCGTCGCCGGTCATTCCAACAATTTTCCCCTGATCCTGAAAACTATCTACCAAATCGAGTTTTTGAGAAGGGTCTACCCGCGCAAAAACCCGGGTTGCTGCGATTTCTTTATTTTCGATTTCATTTTCGCGGAGTTCTTTTCCATGGATAACATGGTCTTCATTTTGGGCAACCAGGCTCACCTGCCGGGCAATGTTCAACGCTGTTCCGGGGTGGTCTCCGGTGACCATGACCACTTCAATCCCCGCTTCATGGAAGGTTTCAATGGCCTCTTTCACTCCTTCAGCCGGAGGATCGACAAAGCCAATGAGACCCACATAAACCATTTTCTCCAGGAATGCCTGTTCTTTCATGCCGGCGGGCTCATGGGAGTCTTCGCGGTAAGCAAAAGCAAGTGTGCGTAAGCCATTCTCAGACATTGCATCGCTCCGGGATTTTATCTCTTTCTTTTCGTCAGGGGTAATATTCGAAATTTCTCCGTCAACCATTTTCCGGTTGCAGATATCCAGAATACTTTCCGCAGCTCCTTTCCCGGTTATCAGATATTTCCCATCGGTTTTGAAGACCGTTCCCATCATTTTGCTCTCGCTGTCGAAGGGGTCTTCTCCCTGGCGTTTATATTGCTGCAAGGATTTCATCTTGTCCTGGTCGAGGGAGGAGGCAAACTGCAGCAATCCGATTTCGAGGGGATCACCGTCCCCGGAGTCACGCTCCCCGGCGGTGTAGGTAGCGTCGTTGGCCAGAACAGCAATATCAAAGAGCCTCCTGAAGTTTTCCGATTGACGGTGGTTATCTTCAATCGATGCTTTATGGTTTGCCCACCGGACCTGCTCTTTTTGATTCAATCCCAGGAGAATTTCCTCAACGGTCAGCCTGTTTTGGGTAAGGGTGCCTGTTTTGTCGGTAAAAATGGTATTGGTTTCTCCCAGTGTTTCCACGGAAGCCAGCCGTTTAACAATGACATGGTGGTCGGCAAGGCGGAGCATTCCTTTGGCCAGAGCAATACTTGCGACAATAGGGAGTCCTTCGGGAATGGCAGCAATGGCCCAGGCAATAGAGGTTTGAATGATTTGATACATTTCTTTTTTGGCCAAAAGGCCAACCACAGCGAGCAGAAGGGCAAGACCCAATACGAGCCAGATCAGGTTTTTGGACAGTTTTTCCAGTTTTTTGTTCAGCGGGATTTCCTCCCTGCCTGCTGAGCTTACCAGATCGGAGATATTTCCAATTTCGGTGTCCATGCCCGAGGCCGTTACAATGGCTTTTCCTTTTCCCCTTGTTACCGACGTCCCCTTAAAAGCCATATTCTTGCGGTCACCCGTTTGGGCATTCTCTTCCACGGCTGCTGTGTCTTTTTCCACCGGCACCGATTCCCCGGTGAGCGGGGATTCATTGATTTGCAGTTCCGAAACCTCAATCAGTCGCAGATCGGCGGGAACGAGGGCTCCGGATTCCAGCAAGATCACATCTCCTGGCACAATTTCTTCAGCATCTATCTCTTTTTCTTCGCCATCGCGAATCACCCTGGCCGTCATTTTATCCATTTGGCGGAGGGTCTGCATGCTTTTGCGGGCCTGGAATTCCATCCAAAATCCTATTCCTGCGTTGATGATCATAACAACGGCAATGGCAATGCCTTCGGGTATATCTCCAAATGCAAAGGAGAGGGCGGCAGCTCCAGCCAAAAGATACATTACCGGCGTAAGAAACTGCTCAAAGAAAATCTTCCAGAGTGACCTTTTCTCCTGCTCTGCCATTTTATTGCGGCCCTGTTC
>CAYTDH010000636.1:0-2657 GCA_964436325.1 uncultured Tangfeifania sp. | reverse complement strand
AAAGGAACGCGATGCCCACCTTCCCACAGGTCGGCTTTCATTCCCCGCCACGGACTGTTGGGAAAGTGGTCATATTCAAACACTGATTTCAGCGCTCCGATATAATTGGTGCCGTCTCTCTCAGGTGATCCGTTGTCGCTGGAAAATAGGATGATGGTATTATCATAAACGCCTTGTGCCTTTAATTCTTCTACAATTCTTCCGATATCATGATCGATTTGGTGAACGAAGTCCCCGTACCTTCCGGCTCCGCTTTTTCCGATGAATGCCGAATCGGGGGCAATGGGCGTATGCGGCCCGGTAAGGGCATAATAGAGGAAGAATGCCGAGTCTTTGGAGGCCCGTTTTTGGATGTAATCCAGGGCTTTTTGGGTAAGGGTAGGGAGAATCTTCTCGAAAGACCAATCCGGCGCGGGTTTTTCGGCCCACCTTGCCACTACATTGTTATAGGGCTCCTGGTTTGGGATGGTCGTAAATTGTTCGTTTTCAATAAAACTCACCGAGCTGTTCGGGGTGTCCAGTCCGAAAAAGTAATCGAACCCCCGGGAAAGCGGCCCCCCCTTTATGGGTTGGGTGTAGTCCAGGTCTTTGTAATGGCCAATTTTCTTTTCGCCTTCTTTGGCTTTCCAGTGAAAGCCCAGGTGCCATTTCCCGATGCATGCCGTATGGTACCCCTTTTGGCGCAGCATTTCGGGCAGGGTTAAGCGGCCTTTTTCGATCAATGGTTTGCGCCCTGGTTGAATTACCCGCCAGCCAATTTCCTGATAAACTTCATTGCGCCAGTAATACCTGCCGGTTAAGATGGAATACCGCGATGGCGCGCAAATCTGGGCCGGGGAATGGCCGTCGGTAAACCGCATTCCGCCGTTGGCCAGCTTGTCGATATGGGGCGTAGGTATTTTTGAATCCGGATTATTGATTCCCACATCGCCATACCCCAGGTCATCGGCCAGAATGTAAACAATATTGGGTGCCTTTTCCACGGCTGGTTTTTCGCCGGAGCAGCTTCCTGTTCCCATTATGATGGTCAGGAGGAGGACTCCAAAAGTAAAGTAGTTGCTTTTTTGCTTCATTTTATCCGGGTTGAATGATTTTTTTTGTTTTGTAATTTCCGGGTCAGTTAATTTTTTTGGCGTAAACATAGTAGGCCCCTTGTTCATTTCCTTCTTCATCGATCATCCAGGTCCTGATATTTTTATTCCCGGGGTCCAGTGTCATTTCAAACACCATCTTCGTTTGACCGGATGTAATGTTTTCTTCCATTTCCTGCTCACCTACCTTTATACGTATTTTCTGAACGGGGATGGCTTTTCCTTTGTCCATTTTAACGGGTTCCCCCAGGCGGGTAATGTCCGGATCGACATGTTCGGGGAGGCCCGCCTGAATAGGGTGATCCAGTTCCCCGGGCCACCTGCGCACTTCAAACTGGTAGGTGCCCTGTTGGGGAATGTTTACCGGCCAGAATCCGTTATTGTTTGCACCGGCGATTACATGGCGCTGGTTCCAGGTATGGACGCCTTTGTCGCGAACCCAGTCTTCGGGCGACAGGAAGGTGGTTTCCAGGAATTTTGTTCCAATAACCGGACGGGGATAGGGAATGTTTTCCATTTGAAGCTCCTCCCAGTATTCGTTGTATTGCTGCAACAAGTCATCGACCACGCCGGGGTACTTGTCAGCAACATTGTTGTTCTGGAGCGGATCGGCGTTTATATTGTAAAGCATTTCCTGGTTTATCAGGCGCCATTTGCTGGTGGCAATCAAACTGTTTCTTCCTTTTATCAACTGGTCGCGTGTGTTTTGGGTGTGCATGAACACGGTCCGATCCTCCCAGTCGGTATTTCCCCCCTGAAGTAAAGGAGCCCAGCTTCTTCCGTCCAGCTCGAGATGCCCTCTGTCGGGAGTCTCCAGACCGCACAGGTCTATAAGTGTGGGCAACAGGTCGAAATGCCAGGTGAACTGGTCCATGTCTTTCTTTTGGTCCAGCCCTCCGGCCGGCCAGTACATGAAAAGGGGAACCCGGTGGCCGCCCTCGTAGCTGGATCCCTTCCGCCCGCTCATTCCTGCATTGAAAACAACATGCCCGTCTGATGTGCCGTTGTCGGTGGTGAAGATGATGATGGTATTTTCATCGAGATCGTTTTCTTTTAAAAAAGCTCTGAGGCGGCCCACGTTTTGGTCAAATCGGGTCAGGGTGGCAAAGAGATCCCAGGTGTCTCCCCATGGACGGCTTAGGGGAGGTATTCCCAGACGGGTATACTGTTCGCGCCAGTCTTTCAGCACGTTCATGGGGCCATGCGGGGCATAGGTCGCCAGGTAGACAAAAAACGGTTCATCGCCGCTTTTTTTGATGAAATCCATGGTTTCATCGAAGAAAATGTCGGTTCCGAATCCTTTAATTTTTTTCCATAGGCCATCACAGATGTAGTGGTCATCGAGCCGGTCGTTGGCCCAGTAGTCGCTGGCCGAACTGGTTCCTCCCCCCTGACCGACCCACCGGTCGAAGCCCCGGTCCATAGGGCGGTAGGGGTAATTGTTGCCCAGATGCCACTTTCCGAAATGGGCAGTATTGTATCCTGAGGCTTTGAAAAATTCAGCCATGGTGGTTTCCTCTTTGTTCATATGATTCCGGGCGTAGATGGTCGACCATACATGCGTAC
>CAYTDH010000635.1:0-2665 GCA_964436325.1 uncultured Tangfeifania sp. | reverse complement strand
TCGAGCACAGCATAATTAAACCGGAACTGACTCAAAATTTCGATGTCGCGCACCAGTATTCCGTATGTCGTAAAAACCAGGTCGTAGTTGGCAAATTCGCCGGTATTTTTCTCCCTGTCGCTTCCGTAATAATAAAAGGCTTTCAATTGGGGTGCAAATTTCCTCAGTTCGTTCTCCCAGTTAAAAAGCAAGGTGGTTGGCACAACCACTAAACTAACCCCCTCCTTTTTTTGAGCCTGAAGTTGCAGAAATGCCAGCACCTGCAGCGTTTTTCCCAGCCCCATATCGTCGGCCAGAATGCCGCCCCACTGCATTTCATCCAAAAAATTCAGCCAGTTCAGCCCCTCTTTCTGGTAGTGCCGCAAGGTGGCTTTTATCTGTTTGGGAACTTCGGTTTCGTTAATGTTGGTAAAGTTTCTCAGGCGCTGCCTTTTTTCGGCAATCTCCTCCAAAATACCGGAATCTTCGAGGTTGTCAAACAGCTCGTCAATGACGGAAAACCGCAGTTTCGATATCTCCAGTTTGTCTTTTTTAATTTCGCCGTGCCTGAAATATTTTTCAAGTTTATGCAACCACTCCGATGGTAAAATACCCGCTGACCCGTCTTTTAACTGAATGTAGCGCTGTTTGTTAAGCACTGCCTTTTTGATGTCGCTCAGGGTAACGTGGTTATCGCCAAAACTCACCGACAGTTCCACTTCAAACCAGTCCTGGCCCGATGTTACCGAAGTATTGATTTTTCCTTTGTAAGGCGAATACCGGAAGTTTTTCAATTCCTTCAGCCCGAATACTTCCACATTAAGCGTCTGCAACTGATCGAAAAACCGGTAAAACCATAAATCTTTTGTGAAATCGCTGTAATGCAGGAAAAATTGTTTCCGGCTTTTCTGGCTTCCAAAATCGGGGTGCAATTCGGCAAGCGAATCCAAAAAGTCGTCTTCGAGTTCAAAATTTCGCCGGTATTCCCTTATTTCATCGCCGTCATTGACCAGGATATTCCCTGTGGAGCTTAAAACTGCCGAAACATTGTAATCGTATTCCACGCGGGGAGTAAAAACCACATATTCATCCTGTTCCGACAAAAACAATTGCTTCTTACGAAAATCCAGTTCAATCCTTTCGCTTTTAAACGTTCCTCTCTTAAACTGAATTTCAAAATTTTCTGAGATTGGATCAATTACCTGATTGAAGAATTCATCTTTATAAGATGCCACCATCTTAACTATTTCGGGGAAGTCAGCAATCATTTGCGCCACTTTTTCGCTTCGCGCAATATAATACGTTCTGCCAGATCTTAAAATAAAGTTCCCCTCCGGTTTAGATTGGAAAACTGTGCGCTTTCTCAACTCCTCCCCCATTTTTATTTTTAACTCGAGGGTTAAAAATTCCTTTCTTTTCGAAACTTCAAAAACCACATCAGCAGGCTCATGTGAAAGGGTAATATCCAGCAAATCCTTTTTCCTGATTTTATCTGCGTTGTCATCCAATCCATACACAAACTTTTCGTTTCGAAGATAGCCAAAAGCCTTTTCCATGAGTTGAAAATCGGTACCAAAACCAGTGTCAATTTCATCGATTAGGTGTAAAAGTTTTTCAGCATTTTCACTTTTGCTGATAATAAACTGTCCATCCATTCCCTCTTCGTATTTCTTAATGTGGGTGGTTAGCCGTGTGGGGTTATTTTTTGGAGTTTTGCCAACCACGGGTACGATTTGGTAATGTTCATTCCCCTCATCATCGTAAAAACCGTTGTACCCCCTTTCGTAACTGCTGTAAACCTGGTAACCTTTTTTCAGCACAAAACCAAGTTCCCGTTTTTCCATCTTTTTCGGAAGTCCGGCCGGCAACAAATCATCATTGTGCAATTCTTCCAGCAAACGGATAACGATATTATTGCTGTTTTCATTTACCGGAATTAACCCCACCCCTTTTTTCGCCGGATAATACATCAACCCGTTATCCTCTGTAAAAATGTAGGTAAAGTATTCGTTAAAATCGGAGTTTTCGGGCAGTCCAAACCTGGCCAGTTTTTCCTTTTCTCTGGCTATAATTTCTCCGCTAAATACTTCATCCAGCAAATTGGGCATTGGCGAATTGGCAATATTTTTAAGGCAATGCACTTCATCAATGGTTAACTTTGATGACTTTGCTGCCCGGGGACACGATATATACACTTTCCCATCCTCTTTGTAAAACTTAACATGGGTCTCTGCATTGCCGGAAATAAAGGATACCGATTCATTGGTAATCTCAACCGATTTAAAAAAATTATAGTCGCTGTAATACATCAGTTGGCTCAAAACAAGTGGAGGGGTATTTCTTCTGATAAAATCAATATCGATATACTGATAATCCGGAATTTCATAGCCAAATTTTTCGCCTGTTCTGTTGCTCACGGGCACCGTAATGGTGGGTTGTTTTTGGTATTGCAATGCCTGTTGTTCGCCCAGGTTATCAGACACAAAAAGCAAAGCCGCCACGGAGTGTTTGCAGATACTTCCCCAGTCGAACGGGCAGGTGCAACTGGTTTGTATGTCTTTGTTGTTTACTCCTTTAACCATAACCTGGTATTCTTGAGAACCCAAAACAGTAAACTTCCAGCTATCGGTTTTTTCATTATAATCGTCGAAAAAAACCTTGTCTTTTTCATACAATTCGCGGCCAC
>CAYTDH010000634.1:1083-2669 GCA_964436325.1 uncultured Tangfeifania sp. | reverse complement strand
TAATACAGAACCCGATTCAAAGATCATTTTAATCCATCGGCGTCGCATCAGCGGATCGAAATGACACCAGAGTGCGATTTCATAAATAAATTCATTATAAGCAATTTACAAAAATCTGTCATTGGCAGTGGTTACCCAAAATTTTTGGGCATAATGAGAGGATGACAGATGAATTATTCCTGTCATTGGTAACAAGTGAGAATGGTTAGCCTGTTAAAAAGGTGAACAAGATAACAACAATAACAAGCTAACACCAATATTGCTTGAACATTACCATTTAATTGTGTATTTTTGAATTGGAAAAATTACAATCGGATGAAACAAGTCATGTCCGCCGGCCAGCGGACACACAGGAGAAACATTATAAATGACGAGTTCCATCGAAATGCGTAAGCATTCTATCGAATACCGTTAAAATTAACACTAATAATGAGGTAAATACCTTTAAAAATTAACAATTATAATGAGATGAATTACAAGTTAACAATAGATATACCATCGCAGGCGTTTTCAGTACTTAAACAAACGCCCGACAAGTTTGCCAGAAAATTACTTGAGGCGGCACTTTGCAAATGGTATGAACAAGGAATTATCTCACAATCAAAGGCAGCTGAAATTGCTGAAATTTCGAGGCATGAATTTCTTGAAGTTTTAAAAAATCACAATGTTTCCCCATTTCAGTATTCAGTAGCTGATCTTGAAAGAGAACTTAAATAAAAACAGGCAGTTGTAATGAAACTTGTTGTGAATGCTTCTCCAATCATATTTCTTTCCAAAATTGAATTGATTGATTATCTACCTGAGATGGTTGGGCAACTTGTAATTCCACGGGCAGTTATACATGAGATTGAGTGATATAAAGATGAAGCATCCCAGTGGATAAAGCACAACAAGAAACAATTTGCTGCCAATGCCGGAAAAATTCCATCACCGATTAGTGCGTGGGATTTAGGACCGGGGGGAAACTGAAGTAATCGCATATGCAGCTAAATTCGATAATTTTACCGTTGCTCTAGACGATAAAGCTGCAAGAAATTGTGCGCAAAGTTTCCAAATCCCGGTTATTGGAACAATCGGGTTAGTAATAATTGCCAAACGAAGCCGGATTATTGATGATGCTAAACCATACCTTTTAAAACTTAAAAATACCGGCTACCGAATCGATGACCAATTATTAAATTATGCTATAGAACTGGCAGATTAGCGTTTGATTACTGGCAAAATATCTTTTAAATTATAAAATACTCAACAAAATACTAACCCACCCCTGGTGCGCAATTGTACCGCATTCCAAACAAAACCACCAAAACAACCTGTTCCATTTTAAAAAGTAGTTTTAACTATACCAACCGCAATCCGAACAACGACAATGACAACAACCACAACAACGATAACAACGACAACCTCCTCCTCCCCCGCCCGAAGACCCAATTGTTGCGAACGACAGCGATACCGATTATCGTGGTCGTAAAGTTTCCGGACATCTGCTTTGTGAGGGGTTTCAACTTTCTGAATGTTCTTTACATTTACTATTTTCAGGATTCATTTTTTATTTTTTTTCTTTTAAAAATCGACTTCTTAAATTC
>CAYTDH010000634.1:0-1073 GCA_964436325.1 uncultured Tangfeifania sp. | reverse complement strand
CATATAAAGGAAACGGACCGCAAAGATAGTTAATATAAACTAACTTTAGAAATATTTTGTAGATGAAATTTCTCCCGAATAATTCCTAAATTATTCCTGTCTCCGACAGCGACTTAGATTCAGTAAAACTTTTTTCAAAAGTTAAATTTCATCTAAGTCGGACCGCTAACCTTTAGATGAACTTTATTCATATTATTTAAAATTTATGAATAGTGCAGGTTCGGATTTAAAGATATGTAAATTGTTGCCATTCAAAAAGATTTCTTAAACCTTTTCAGGCAGAAAGGAGTGTTTGAACAGATGTGATGAGTTTTTTTCCCTCTTTTTCGAGATTGAATGTGAACCCTGCGAACTGCCATCTTTTCACAAAAAGCCGCAAGGCCCCCATAATGAAAATCACAAGATGGTCGGCAGTGATGTCATTTCGGATTTCCTTTTTTTGTTGCCCTTCTTTCAAAATGGTTAACAACATTTTATTGTTGTGATTGATTACTTCCGAAATTTTTGCTGTCAGTTTTTCTTCATTCCGGAACATTTCTTCGGAGAAGACCACTGATGCCAGGGAAGGAGTTTCAGCAAAGGATTTGAAATGTTTTTGAAATAGACTTTCCACTTTGAATACAGTGGTTTCTTTTGATTTAAGTTCAGACTCAAAAATGATTCTGGTGTTCTCTTTCAAGAGGTCCAGCAGGGCGATCAGGATTTGAATTTTGTTTTCAAAATGGCGGTAAATGGCGGGTTCGGTAATGCCCAGTTTTTTCGACAGGTTTTTGATGGTCAACCCCTGGATCCCTTTCTCGTTGATTAAATCGAGTGCAGTGGAAATAATTTCCTGCTGTCGTTCAGTATACATTTTTTTATGTTTTTAATTGCTTTACTCAAAATTGAATCCTAATTTTCAAATATAGTTAATAAAAACTAACTTTTCGGGTTGAATTGCTTGTTCACAAACAAAAAAGAACGATTGTTTATTTCAAAATCTTCTGAAAAAAGGATTTTAAATTATATTTGTATGAAACGAGCATGTAAAATATATACACTCAAGGGAATGATTAAAATACCTGCCTGCCTGT
>CAYTDH010000633.1:0-2673 GCA_964436325.1 uncultured Tangfeifania sp. | reverse complement strand
TTGTGCAACCTTTGTGAATCCTTCGGTCACTTTGTGGTTAAAATAAAGGAATTCAGCATGTGGCTAAAGCCGGTTTTCTCTGGTTATCAGCTCCGTTGGATAAATCCAACGGCAATAATCATCTTGAATCAACTGCCCTTTTTTTCTGGCTACAAATGACAGAAAAAATTAAGAGCTGTCATTTTCTCATTATGCCTAAAAATTTTGGGTAAGGACTTAAAACCACACTCCGGATTAAGGCCTATTTCCCAAAGTTTGGGCAATGAAGCAAGCCGAAAAGTTAAGCGGAAGTCTCCGACTTTTTCCCCAGCCAGAACAAAGCACTGGCAAACCAGACAATGGCCCCGATCAACATCCAGAAATTCTGCTGGCTTTGGGTAATCTTCTCTGTAAAAAAGAGTACCGGAGGTACAATGGTCAGCAAAAGTGCTATAATGGAAAACAATTGCAGTATTCGTTTCATAATGCTGTTTTTTTCTGGTAAAAATGACTGAAAAGTAAAAACAAACCAACCGACAGAATCCAGGCTGGCAAGGGAAGGAAGTAAAGTTCAATCCCCACAAAAAGGTTCATAATCAGCGACGCAATCAATAGCAGGAACCAGGTCAGTCCGGCGGCCCAGTTAAAGTTAATATGATTTCGCTCGGCATAATAATTCTGGAGCCCGAATTTTTTCATCAGGTAAAAATCGGCAAATATCACTCCTCCCATGGGGATTAAGACAAGTCCGTAAAGCGCCACAAAGTCGAGCAGCTTCATAACAAGCGCCGGAAAAAGAGCAGCAATGGTGGTAATCAACCCGGCAATAAGGGTAACTTTCCACCGTTTCCAACCCGGGGAAGCCACCTGAAATGCAAGACCTGCACGGTAGAGTGTTGGATTGGCGGTAGTCCATCCGGCAATAATAACACAAAGAGCACCGGCAACACCTATTGCCTGGTAGGCCACCTCACCCGGAGCATCGCTTGTGGCCGCTGCATACAGCATGCCGGAAGCAATCCAGGCCACGTAATGCCCCAAAAACATTCCCACCGCAGAAGCAAATCCATATTGCCATTTTTTGGCGTACCTCAGAATAGAGAGATCACTCATGCCCAAATGCATCGCTGCATTGGCAAACCAGGAAAAAAAGATAACATGCCAGATGGTAAACTGAGACTGTCCTTCAAGTGCCTGTCCTGTCCATATCTTATTACGGGCCACATCCCAGAAATTGCTGAGATCAGTTTCAATACCCAGTTTCGGCATAGAAGCAATAGCAGCAGCAAGAAAAATAAAAAACATCCAGGGGGCAGCCACTTTTGAAAACCGGGCCAGTTTTTCAAAACCGAGGATCGCAAAAGTGGTGATCACGGCCCCAACGGCAAAAACAGTCACCACCCAGCCGATGCTGGAGGGATACATGTCACTGAGTGTGGGCATTTTTACATCAAACGGTATCCCCACAGCAGTAGCTGATACTGCAACCATCGCGCCTGCAAGGAAACAAAACATCAGTGCATTCACAATATTGTAGAGAAATACCAGGACTGTGCCGCAGATTTTTTTCAACTGCCAATAAAGCGACAACCGGGCTTTTACGGCAATGGGTGCTGTTATTAACGCCCAGCTAAGAACAGCCAGGATATTCCCGATGAATCCCCCTACAAACATATCGGTTACAGAAACTCCGTGGGCCACGAAGAGCATACCGATAACAAATTCAGTACCTGCTACATGCTCCCCGGCATAACTTCCGAGAAAATTGCCGATGCCCTGCAGTGCATTCTTCGAAACCGGTTCGCGGTCAAATTCATAAAGGGCATCCAGTTTTTTTGATAAGGTTCCAGCCTTCATATTTCAGGTTTAAATATTTTATTTAAAGCAGCAATTTAGAAAAATAATTTGAAACAGATTATCCTGCTGTGTCTGGTAAAAAGATAATTCCGGGAGACGATTCGAAAAATACCATCATTATTAGTGATTTATAAAATTATGTCATAGGCAAGAAGGAGAGATCTGTTGATTCAAGGTGATTCTTGCCCGCTGCTGCGCTAAAAAAATGCCACTTAAACGTCCAATAAAATCCTATGTTGACAAATCATGGACATATCAAATCGTTCTTCAACTAAAAAATCCCAGCCCTTTGTTTTTTACCTTGAATAATATTAGTTTTACTTCATAATTTAACCGTTTCCACGTGAAAGACCAGGACTTATGGAATAATATACGGAAGGGAAATAAAGACGCACTTAAACAACTGCACGAGAGGTATTATCATCAGATGTGTCTTTATGCAATAAAATCAACCCACGGAAATACCGGGTTGGCCGAGGAGTTGGTCACCGACTGTTTCCTGAAAATATGGGAGCAGCGAAAAAAGATTGAAATAAAAACCTCCGTTGAACACTATCTCTTTTTTATGCTGCATAACTGTATCGTGGATCATTACCGAAAAAAAAGAATCATCACCGAACCTCTGATTAAAGATTATATAGCGCCCATCAGCGAAAAAGAATTTGATGATCAAAAACAATATGCCAGGCTTTACCAGGCTGTGAAAAGGTTACCCTCTCAGTGCCGGAAAGTGCTCGAGTTGGCTGTTTATGAATCGCTGACCTACCAGGAAATTGCGGATCAACTGAACATTTCAAAAAATACGGTAAAAACCCAAATGGGCCGTGCCTACAACTA
>CAYTDH010000632.1:0-2673 GCA_964436325.1 uncultured Tangfeifania sp. | reverse complement strand
TATTTCCAGTATATTGCCGTTTTCATTGCTGAAATCTCCTTTATCATCTGCCAGCGAACACTTAATCAAAATATATTTATGATCTTCCGGTATTTCCAACTCATCCAAATGAAGTACCCGGCATTGGCGCCATTTTGGAAAACGAAAGCGCGTTTCCACTGATTCACGGAAAGAAACCGGCCCATAGTAAGGCACAAAACCATTGTTTGTCGGGCTGGTGAAGATAGTGAGATGTTCTTTTTTAATACGGGTAGGAGAATCGTTCCCTTTTACAAGGCGAATGGCACTTACCGGACCGGCAAACGCATAAGTACCCGGACGTCGCTTCAGGCACATATCAGGATGTTCAGCAACAAACGGACGGGCCAACGGAAAGATTCCCCGGATGTCTTTTACCGCAAACGCATTTTGATGAAATGGAAAAGAATGTGGCAGCGGATTTCCCGAAGCGCCTCCCTCAAAGGGCTTAAGCACTGCATAAAATTCAAGTCCATTGGCATGTGCCGCTTTAACAGCTTCTTCCAGTAAGTCGAACCTACGAGGATAATCTTCATACATTGACCAAACAGGATTTACCATCCACTGATGACGACTCACCCCTAATGATGCAATCTGTTTATTCAGCTCATGAAGTTGAGTTTTATCCATAAAATGGTCATTAATCAACACATTATCGATATAATCGGTTGTTGCCAAAAGTTTCTTGCCTGCCGGGTTTGATTTGGCACCCGTGGTTTTGATTAAGGGTACTGTACTGCCAAGTGCCACTGCACCAATACTGCAAGCTGTACTAGTTAAAAATGATTGTCTGCTTATGTTGTTTAATGTTTTTCCCATTCCTCTCAGTATTTAATTAAAACCTTAAACTCTATTTATAATATGATCTCAATGCCATTTTCATAAAGGGCATAATTTCAATATTACCATCCTCATTCAATTCTGTATAATTATTTGATGTATAAAGGATAAAGCCAGAAAGTCCCGGATATTTCTTCACCAGTTCTATTTCCTTGATCCGTAACAGTTTCCTTCCATCATAGTTTTCCACTCCATGAAAATCACTTTGGTAATATATCGGTTTATTAACAGCTTTCGCCGCAGCAGAAAAAATATCAAGCGCCTTTGTCAAATTCCATGAACGAAGTGTCCAGGCTCCGCGAAAATGAAACTCATCTCCGATTTCACGCACCCAGGTTTCCCATTGCCATTCAAAATTGGGCGGCAGAACAGGTAAACGTTCCCTGTCATCACGTATCAGCATTCCCGCATGCAAATGAATTGTCAAACCTTTCTTCCGGCTTTTAATTAATTCACGTGCCTCTCTTAGGAACTGGGTATAAGCATTACCATTTATTTTACTTATTGCAGGGTAATCTGTTCTACCGGCTGAGGCTTCCAACACAGGTTCATTAAAACCATACTCCCATGAATCAGGAAAACGAGTGTGGTTGGAAACACGAAAATTGATACCATCCACCCCCCGGTCCAGGCAATAGCGAACGAGTCCAAGCCAGTGTTCACGAACCTCTGGATAAATGGGATGCATATTGCCCAGCATGTATTCCGGTTTACCGCAGGCTGCTGCAATGAAACCCTGTTGGTCTAACGTTGTCCAATCTGTTAATTCATACTTGTCAAAACTGTAATAGTTTTCAAAATGATTTTTCATCCTGTCTTTGTTCCTAAGTTCTTCCTGTAATTCTGGCATACGCCAGTAACGGGACATACTTCTCCAAATTGAAGTAGCCTCAAAACTTTTTTGAAAATCTTCCCATGTTACAGGGCCTGTACTCAGGATATGTGGTATTATTCTGCCCTGTACATCTTCCAATTCAAGAATATTTCCATTCTCATTACTGAAATCTCCTGTTGAATCTGCAAATGCACATTTAACTAAAATATACTTATGATTCTCTAGAATTTGAAGTCCTTCCAAATGAATTATCCGGCATGGCCGCCACTTAGGAAACCGAAAGCGCATTTCTACAGACTCACGAAAAGCAACCGGCCCGTTATAAACTGAAAAATGATTATTTGTTGAACTGGAATAAATTGTCAGGTGCCCTGCTTTAATACGAGTAGGCTGATCATCGCTTTTTACCAGGCGAATAACCGAGGGAGAATTGATAACACTATTTCCATTTACCCGACGTTTTAAACTCATATGAATATTTTTTGCAGCAAAAGGCCGAGCTTCTGAAAAAATTCCCCTGATATCTTTAAAAGCAGGTACCCCATTCGGAAAAGGGAGTGTATGAGGCAAAGAATTAGTAGCACCTCCTCCCTCAAAAGGCTTAATCAAAGCATAAAACTCGAGGCCATGGGCATGAGCAGATTCAATAGCTTCATATAATAAATCCATACCGTTGGGATGATCCTCAAAAAAAGTATATATGTCATCATAAAACCATTGATGTCGTGTTACACCCAATGAAACAAGCTCTTTATTTAAGCTATCAATTTGAGAGCGGTTTAAATAACTTTGAAATCGGAAAACGCTCCCAATGTATTCGGTTGTGGCATAAAGCTTTTTATAAGTAATTGGAGAAGATTGATAAATTGATGTCTTCCAATGAGAATCTACTTCATCAGAAGAATGTGACCTTAGGGAATGCCTGCTTTCCGGTTTCGATTTGTAACTCATATATTAATTCATTAAATACATTTGATAAT
>CAYTDH010000631.1:0-2681 GCA_964436325.1 uncultured Tangfeifania sp. | reverse complement strand
CCACTTCCGGAAGAAGGACTATTGGCAGGTTATAGTTTATTGCTTCAAGAAATAGAACAACAAAATGGTAAATTCTTACCAATGCCCAGCCAACTTGCGATTGTAACGGAAAAACACCAAAGGTATAATACCAACCACTGGCAAGTATTCACAAAAAGACATAAACCCAATGATGACCTTATAAGTCATATCTTTTTTGCATTAAAATATGAAGGTATTGATTTATTAATTCTAAAAACAATATTTCAACAAATAGGAGAAGAAACGGTTAAAAAAGCTATTCTTAATGAACCAACCGGTCAATACTCCAGAAGGCTTTGGTTTCTTTACGAATGGTTATTGAACAGCAAGCTTGATATTCCCGATTTAAAAACAGGCACCTATGTCGAGGTTGTAAATCCCGTCTTGCAATATACGGGACCAGTGATTAATTCAACCCGGCACAGGGTAAAGAATAACCTACCCGGCACACCTGAATTTTGCCCAATGGTCAAAAAGAGTAAAAAGCTTGAACAATATATTTCTGAAAATATACAGGATTCTATTGACAAAGGATTCGTTGAAAGGGATAAGGAATTGATCAGAAGAACAGCAGCGTTTCTGTTACTAAAAGACTCTAAAGCATCATTTGCAATAGAAGGAGAGTTCCCTCCAAATATGCGGGCAAGAAACTGGGGGAAAGCAATCGGACAAGCAGGGAAAAAAGCTTTAACCCTATCAGAAATAGAACGATTGCAGCATATTGTAATCGGGAATAAAAAATTAAAACATATGGGAATCAGACAGGAGGAAGGTTTTATTGGCGAACATGACCGCGAAACCTTTGTGCCTATTCCCGACCACATTTCAGCAAAAGCTGAAGATCTAACCTCTTTGATGAATGGCTTATTAAATACAAACAACCTTCTTCAGGATAGTGACTATGATCCTGTGCTTACAGCTGCAACCATCGCTTTTGGTTTTGTTTTTATTCATCCACTTTCTGATGGCAATGGAAGAATCCACCGGTATCTGATTCATCACATCTTAAACTGGATGGAATTTACAAAAAGGGATATGATTTTCCCTGTTTCGGCTGCGATCTTAAATCGGATTAGCGATTACCAGGAAGTATTGGAAGATTATTCTTCTCAAAGAATCGACCTGTTTGAGTGGGAACCAACACCAAGCCATAACATCAGGATACTTAATGACACCATTGATTTATATCGTTATTTCGATCTTACCCTTCAGGCAGAATTCCTTTAAATTGTAGCCCTGAAAAAATTGATCTTCCTGTTGGCATGAAGTAACCTGAATCATGCTAAAAAATTTGGACAAAAGATTAAAAAAATTTAATTTAGCCATCACAATAACACAAAACCAGTTCCTTAACAAAGTCAAAACCCTTTATGGCACGCATTGAATTTTTCTCTTTTTACGGTTTACCCATTTTGGTTTTAGGTTTTGCAAGCATGCAAAAACTTATTTTGCCTTCCGGTTTTTGTTTACACCCCCTTTCCCAGGCTTTCAGGGCCGGAAAGGCTAAAGATATCCGGCTTCCTGCGGATGCCGGCAGTGTTAATTATTGCTCCTGAGGGAGCTATGTATCATTTAAATCTTTTTAAAATGCCAAATTACACAGATTTTCAATCGAAATTGGATGTGCTAAACGCCATCCCCAACGACGCGATTCAAACCCCTTCGCTTCCGGTGGATATTTTCCTTCAGGAAGCAGAGAATCTTTATCACTGGAGCCTGGACGATAAGGACCATATGGCAGTGGTTGGGATTACGGAAGAACAAATTCATGATCTTCCTGTACGTGCGGGGGCATTGCGCGAAGCCCAATCGCTTTGGTTTAAACAGCGTTACTCCCGGGAAGAAGCTCAAAAGCTTTGGTCTGAAAAATCGCCCCTGGCCTATGCATTACGCGATGAATTGCTCCATGCTTTCCGCTATGCTTTTCGCAACGAACCGGCGCTTTCAAGCCGGGTTTCTAAACTATCAGAAGGGTATAGTCATTCAGATATGATTCAGGATTTGAATGATCTGGCTGTTCTGGGACGTGAAAATTCCGAATTGCTGTCGACCATCGGATTTAACCCTGACCAGCTTCAGCAGGCCGCACAACAAGCCGATGAGATGGCTGACCTTTTGGCCCTCACCAATGGTGACCGGGAAGAACATACCGAAGCGAAGTTGATACGCGACAGGGCCTACACTCATCTCAAAGAACTGGTAAGTGAAATCCGTGAAGCCGGAAAGTACCTGTTCTGGAAAGATGAACAGCGGCTAAAAGGCTATTCTAGTAACTACTGGAGGTAAAGAAAAACCAACTGGAGACACTCCCTGACTAACAGGACGCATCACAAGGCAACAGGGCGCTGACTTTTTACTCCAGTATTTCTATTGAATCGGGGATTTCTATTTTAATCATCAGGCAGAGAATCCGTGTTCAACGGGGTTCAGTTCATCCATCACGAACTGGTTTCCTGATTGTGCAAAAGTGCCTGCAAAATACAAAGGAAGGAATACAATTTTTTCATCCTTGAGCACACCTGCTTTTCCGGCGTGAAAAACCACAGACCATGAAGGCTGGTAAGTATTACGGTAAATATGCAGGCTGCGGAGTTTCCCGGATGGCCCGTCTTTGACTTCCACCGGATAAACTGTTCCGTCAATCATCATTAAATAATCAA
>CAYTDH010000630.1:0-2691 GCA_964436325.1 uncultured Tangfeifania sp. | reverse complement strand
ACAACGAACACCAAACACCAAACATTTACCTTTTCATGATATAGGTTGACACGAAGTTTAGTTGAAAACTTCCTTAAATGAGTATTATGAAAAATGCCTCAGCATACCCATGTATCACAGCATGACGGAACAAGAGCAGGAATATGTGATAAGTAAAATTGATAATTTCTATAAACGATAAATATTAATAATTGTTAAGTACACTGCCGAATAGTTGTAATTACATTTTTTAAGTATTAGCTTTGGACAAAGAATAAACTATGAGCAAGTTACCCAATGCACCTTTGGTTGAAGTGGTTGCTGAGATTAAGTGGAAAGTGGAAAACAAAAACGATCTCAGTAAAATCCAATATTTGCCGGGTGATTTATTTAATGAAGTGAAAACAAAATACCCTGACAGGGAAAGCATTATTCCACCCGATGTACCGTTGGAATTGGTATTGAATAAACCGGCGCATAGGTTTAAGTCAGTCAAAAACGACGGGTATCCTATGATTCAAGTGGGTGCAGGAGTTGTAACCTTGAATACCTTAGATGAAATCTACCAGTGGCAGGATTTTTTCAAAGAATTACAAGAGGTGACTGAAAAATTTATCAGCGTGTTTCCATACGAACAAGATGAAAAGGAAGTATACCCGGGTATTTTATTTCTTGATTTTTTTCCGTTTGATTTCGAAAAACAAAATGCTATCGAATACATAAATCAATATTTTAATATTACCCTGCAACAGAACTTTCATGAAACGCCTACTTATCCCGATGATTTGAATTTGAAATTCTCATATAAGGTTGATTTAGGTGATTTGATAGTGACATTTCAACGCGGAAAAAATAATGAGCAGAAGGAAGGAATCTTAATGCAGACGCGGATTAATGGCATATCTTTAAATGCAAACAAAGAAGATATTTCAGGGTGGTTTCAAAATGCACATCAGTTTTGTAGCGATTTGTTCAAGAAACTAACAGAAGGCGAGTTATACGATTCATTTAAATAAAATAGTATGGAAACGTTAAGTATTTCAGCAGAAGATACATCAAGCAGGGTAAAACCAGAAGGCTTCGAATCATATACCGAAGGCACATCCATTTTTATTGAGCAAATGCAGCCCAAAGAATTCTGGAATTTCCAGGATTTGGTTACTTTTAAACACAACGAAGATATTCAGGGAACAACCATTTCAGTAAAAAGCAAGGAGACTGAAAAAAATAATCCGGAGGACGATTATGAAGTGGGCTATTTCAACGACGACTATGACATTGTAGCCAAAGTTCCCTTCAAAGAATCTTTCAAAATAAAAGTGAAAATCAGAAGCATTTCCAAACTTCAACCAAAAGTTTTCATCGACACTGATGAATTAGATCAGGAATTTTAATATGGATTATCCCTGGTATTCATTAATAGAACAAAAAAATGATATACAACAAGGCGATTTTATTCTTAGCTGCCCTGTTGTTATTCCACCTGCTGTTTTTGATTTAAAAGAGACACCGGATGTTGATGTAAAAAAGATGGATGCGATAATTTTAACCCAATCATGCGATTTGGTGAGTAAAAACATCGACAATATATTGGTGTGCCGTTATTTTAGTTTATCTGATTTTATTAACGAAATAGAGAAAAACGAAACACTAAATGCCAAAAGAAGAAAAAATCTTGTAGCCAATTTAAGAAAAGGACATTTAGTTTCTTATCATTTATTAAACAAGCAAGAAGGAATTTTTGATGATTACCTTGTTGTTGATTTTAAAAATGTTTATGGAATACATCGAACAACTTTAGAAGAAATTATAAAAAGCATTAAACAAAGAATACGTCTGCTGCCGCCATACCGCGAGCACCTATCACAGGCCTTCGCCCGCTACTTCATGCGCGTAGGCCTCCCGCAAGACATTGAAATCAAAGGCTACTAAGCCCAAAGAACAAAACAAAAATTTGTGCTAATCAGTGAAAAATCTGAGTTAATCTGTGGATCAATGACTAGTAATGACGTCCCGAAACTTCGGGACAAATGACCATAAATGACTGTATGACTGTATGATTGTATGAAAGAAACAAAACCATCCAACCATTCAATCATCCAACCATTCAACCAATCACGCGCTTCAGTGCAAATCAGTCATATCAGTGTCATCAGTGTGCAATAATTCAAACCCCCAGTTGGCAACCGGCAGTTGGCAATCGGCCTTCGCGCTAATCGGCCAAAATCCGCGTAATCTAACTCTATAGAAACCTTTCCCTTATGAAACCTCTTTCTGTTTCATCGGGGCAAAATAACAAACAACATTTTCCAAATTCAGAGATTAAAAGTAACTTTGTTGTCGTTGACACGTGCATTTAAAACTAAAGGAAAATGAAGACTTTAAAATACATCGTTTACAAAGAAGGTAAATATTACGTTTCGCAGTGTTTGAATGTTGATGTTTCCAGTTTTGGAAATTCTTTTCAGGAAGCCATTGATAACCTGAACGAAGCACTTAAGCTTTACTTTTCCCCCAGCGCGGGAGCCATGCAAAGTATAGAAAAGGAAACAGAATAGTCATTGTCCCTTCACCAAAGAAAGAAATTCCTTTAGGAACATTTCGCTCAATAATAAGGCAATCAGGATTAACTAAAGAAAACTTCGATTTTTAACTTTTCGGGTTTGCCAATCCGCAATCCGCGCAATCCGCCAAAATCCGTGTAATCTAATT
>CAYTDH010000629.1:0-2692 GCA_964436325.1 uncultured Tangfeifania sp. | reverse complement strand
GAGATTGTGAGACTGTGAGTTTGTGGGATTGTGAGACTTGAGACGCAGATTTTGATTGACTTCAACCGATAACCGACAACCATGCCATCTTTGATCTTCCATCTTCCATCTTCCCTCCTCTGTCAAACCGCTAACGCCGTTGAACCGAAGGAGACTTGTCAGGGTCCGTCAGGTCCTGACAACGTCTATGGAACCAGAGAGACATACCGGGTACTGCCTGTCAACGTTTATGGGTCTAATAAAGAGGCAAAAAAAAGGAATAAAGTAAATCTTCTTTTTCTGAATCATCCGTGGCAATTCGTTGATAAACTCTTCCTCCAAAATTGGAGGATAAACCGAAAAGGCAGAAAGGCGCATAGAATTATGCGAATTTATGAATCCGTTGTATGAAGGTAAAAAAAGAAAAATGCCACAAAATCACTAAAACACTAAGAAAAATCACAAAAGCTATTAAATTAGCGGTCTATACTTTTTGAGAAGTCAGTTATTCAGTATTTTTTCTATTTCCGCAATAAATTTTCGAGAAGAAGGATATAACCGCAAAACTGTTTCTTCGTCGTAATCGAAGAAATCATTATAATCTCCTTTTTGTCGTTTTTCAGATAATTCGGTAAAGTGCTTTGCTAAGTCCCTGTTAATCTTTCCGTTTTTTACAAAATATTCTCCAAACTTCTGTCGCACTCCTTGGTGACTCAAAACCTCGATTTGGTTTTTGAACAATAAAGCACTGACAGCATAAAAACAAGCATAATACATCCTGTTTATGGCTGTATTCCAAAATCTGTTTTCAATGTGTGTGCGGACTTCTTCAATCGTTTCTTTTGCTCGGTCAATCCGGTAATTTATGTAATCTTGCGGTGAATAATCTGTCATAAAAGTTTGCCTTCCCTCATTACATTTTGGTAGAACGGTGTAACACTGTATTTTGAATTCCATTCTGTTTCAGAATAAACCATTGGACTAATTATCTCTCCTGTGTCGAACTCCAAATCGTATAGAGGATCGGTAATTCTTCTTTCGTCTTCTGACGAAATGCTGTTTTTATTAAGTAAAATCAATAAATCCCAGTCAGAATTTTTTTTTGCATTATTCCTTGACCGTGAACCGTAAAGATAAATTTTTGCTGAAGGCTCTTTGGCTTTTACAATCCTTTTTATTTGATTTAATATTTTTGTATCCGAATCTTTCATACTTCAAAGATAAGCAATTAGCATTTTTTTTTCGAGAAATTTTCATGAATTTCGAGAATCGCTCTCTAAGCCTGCCTGAATCAGGTTGCTGCTTTGCTCGTGGCATTCTGCTCACCAGGCTGAAATGGCTGTGTGAAAATTGCGTTTTTTCCAGCATATTTTTTGAACTCTTTGTTTTGCTTCAAAGTATTTCTTAGACCATTGCCCAATTATACTTCATCATTTTATCCATTAATTCTGTTATTGAGCCACAGTTTATCAGCCTTTTAAAATTACAGGCTGTTACAAAGAGATCAAATTCTGTCTGGACTTTTTTTCAATTGCCAACAAATTCGTGTAATCTTCTCTATCTGAATTATTCGCGACAATTCATTGATAAACTCTTCCTCCAAAATTGGAGGATAAACCGAAAAGGCAGAAAGACGCCAGGAATTGCACGAATTTTTGGAAAAAATCCTTAACTTGAATGGTGAATTCAGCGATATTTTTTTTCATTGGAGTGCAGGGAGTCCGGTGTTATTGCGGATGGAGTATCGTATGAATTCTTCAGTTCGAAAAAAAGCATTAAACAACCAATAAATTTGAAGCAGAAACATGCCGTGACCGGCTGGGAAAAACGAATTTGCACAAAGGGTCAGAAAGGTTGGTTTCTGCTTTCAGATGAACTAAAAATCGATTGCTATGAATACTAAAAATCAACACCTGAGAGCTGAAGGAATGCCACGGAGGAGATTTATTGCCTCTTGCGCCGCCTGCACTTCCTGTTTGGCTTTGTCTCCCTTTTCTTCGATGAGCGGTTCCCATTTGGCTGGTGGGACCAGAAAAATGAAACTGCGTGTCATCTATTCCCTGCATGAATTGGTTCAGCCCAAACCCGACTGGCCGAATATCGGATTCAATTTTGAGCCTGTTATCCGGAACATGAATGCGGAGTTGCGTCAACAGTTTCCATCCTGGGAGTTTATTTCCACGCTGGCGCAGGGTGAAGAGGAGGCCCAAAGGATATTGGAAAAGGATAAAACCACTCCTGTTGACGGGTATATCGTTGTTCAGTTAAACTGCTGGAACCGGGTTATACAAACCATTTCACAATCGAACAAGCCTGTTCTTTATGTCGACTTTCAATATGGTGGCAGCGGAGGTTTTTTAGTCTATAATTCAGGTTTTCTCCGGGAGAAGAAACCCAATGTTGGCTTTGTTTCCTCCTCGCGCACCGAAGATTTGATCGCCGCAGTTCGTTGTTTTGAGTTAACGGGCAATGGTGGGACCAATGAGTCTTTTGTGCAAGCTACCCGTCAAGCCCGCATGAAATGGACTCCGAAGGCTGAAAATAGTGTATGCAAGGAAGAAACCCTCAGGACCCTTTCGGCAGAAGATTGTCGCCGGAAAATGGGGGGATCAATGATTTTGGCTGTCCGCGACAACCAGGCCAGCGATAGTGAGCCGGTTATGGGAATTCCTCTTCAGTACATCTCCTTTGCCGAGGTCAATGATGCCTGGGA
>CAYTDH010000628.1:0-2695 GCA_964436325.1 uncultured Tangfeifania sp. | reverse complement strand
TTTCTGAGCCTGGTGGAGCCGCTACATCCCGTTTTTTTCGCCTCGATATGACAGGACCCGTTCCAGCTGAATGGACATGGAAAGCGCTGAAGCCCTGGGACGGGAAACCCCGTGCTTTTGCTGTTGGTGTTGAGCAAAGCAATGGCACCACCAACTGTTTTTACCTTTTTTCGGGAAGGGATGTTCAACCCGGCAGCGATCCTGATGTACTGTTTGATGCCCATGTGTATGATCCTTACCTCGGAGAATGGGCGGTCATTTCAAGAGGAGAAGAACAACAATTCCCTTTTATGGCAGGAACAGCCTTTCCCGTGGGGGCGGGCACCATTGTCTTTTCATCGGGGGCAAGTGGCGAAATGATGAAAAAACAACTGGATATGGAGCACCAAATTGCCGCTGCAGGAAATGAAGCAGTGGCCGATTCGCTTAATGCCCGGCTGATTGCTCATCTCAACAACCACCCTGGATTCGGGAACCGTTTGGTAGTTTTTAATACCCTGACCCACGAAATGCATCAGGCGGGCACCCTTCCGGGAACCGGACAGGTGACCACCACCGCAGTGAGATGGGGCGATGAGGTGATTATCCCTTCGGGTGAAATCCGCCCGGGAGTCAGAACCCCGGAAGTGTTGAAAATTAACATCAATACCGAAATCCGCCATTTGAGTTTTATCGATGTGCTTGTCATTGCCCTTTATTTCCTGGTCCTGGCATGGATGGGGTACTATTTTTCCAAACGCCAGAAAGATACCAACGATTATTTTAAGGGAGGAGAACGTGTTCCCTGGTGGGCCGCAGGGCTGAGTATTTTCGGAACCGCACTGAGCGCCATCACCTTTATGGCCATTCCTGCAAAAACCTTTGCCACCGATTGGTCCTATTTTATGCTGAATATGACCATTTTCCTATCGGCCCCCATCATCGTGTTTTTATTCATTCCCTTTTACCGGAAACTCAACATTACAACGGCCTACGAATATTTGGAAATGCGTTTTAATCTGGCCGTCAGGTTGATTGGTAGTCTTTCCTTTATTTTGTTTCAGGTGGGGCGAATGGGGGTGGTGATGTTTTTGCCTTCGATTGCGCTTAATGTGGTCACCGGAATTGACATTTTTGTTTGTATTGGATTGATGGGAATCATCAGTTTGCTCTATACCATGATGGGGGGCATTGAAGCTGTTATCTGGACCGATGTAATGCAGGTCATCGTTCTGCTGGGGGGCGCCCTGCTGTCTGTTGTCCTTATTGTTTTTGCCATTGACGGCGGACTTGGTTCCATCACTGAAACAGCTGTTGCAAACCATAAATTTAATGTGATTGACCTTAGCTGGTCACTCCGGCAGCCGACGGTCTGGGTGATGTTGCTGGGCGGTATTTTTGCCCAGATAACCACTTATGGTACCGATCAGACTATGGTGCAGCGGTACCTGACGACCAAATCGAAAAAAGAAGCAGCAAAAAGTGTATGGACTAATGCCATCCTTACCATACCCGCTACCTTAATATTTTTCTTTGTTGGTACGGCATTGTTCGTTTTTTATAAAGCCTTTCCCCAGGAGTTGAATCCCACGTTTCCGAACAATGATGCCATCTTTCCCTGGTACATTGCTTCCCAGCTTCCGGTGGGGATATCAGGGTTATTGATTGCCGGTATTTTTGCTGCGGCCATGAGTAGCCTGAGCAGTAGCATGAACTCAGCGGCTACCGCTTATTCCACCGATTTTCATTTTCGTTTTAAATGGAACAAAAGAGTAAGCGGACTGAACATAGCCAGGAGGGCTACCCTGGTTATCGGTATTGCCGGTACCCTGTTTGCGATCTTTATGGCCACCCTCGATGTGAAATCACTCTGGGATGAGTTCCAACGGGTGCTTGGCCTGGTCATCGGCAGCCTGGGAGGTGTCTTCCTTCTTGGAATTATTACCAAAAGGGCAAATTCCTACGGAGTGCTTATTGGCATTTTCATCAGCATTTTGGTGCAGATTTATGTTTCCGTAAATGAAACTGTCCACCTCCTTGCTTTTGCTGCAACTGGTGTGATTTCCTGTTTTATTGCTGGCTATATCGCAAGTTTGTTTTTTAAACCGGATAAACAATGAGGTAGATTATATTTATTGAGTTTTTGTCTGATTATTATAAATGTTAAATTATTTCACAAATGATTAAAAACGTTATCATGTCTTTTGCCGGTTTATTGCTTGCAGGGACGCTGTTGGGGCAAGTAAGCCTGAAAGCAGGCAGCTTTCAAATGGAATTCAGTTCCACAGGGGAAATTGTAAAGATGGTTGATTCCGGCAGCGGTATAAATTATGTTCCTGACGGGAACCCCGGGCAGTTGATCCGTGTAAAAAGCGGAAATAATGAACTTAACGCTGCTTCGCTAAAAGTCCGGAACAATCTTTTTCGGTTCACTTTTGACGGGGGGATTGAACTGCATGTGGCGGCCCTTGAGACCAATGATTATATTAAATTTGAGCTTACAAAGGCTAAAGGACATGAAAAAATTAGTGCTGTTCTTTGGGGTCCCTTTAATACCACTATCGGAGACACCATTGGCGAAGTGGTGGGTGTAGTTCGCAATGATAAATTTGCTATTGGTATGCGGGCCTTGAATGCCAAAACCATCGGAGGCAAAATGAGCAACGATGAGGGAGTCGCTTCAGCATCGGCTTCAATTTCCGGCTCTGCAGCAAGT
>CAYTDH010000627.1:0-2699 GCA_964436325.1 uncultured Tangfeifania sp. | reverse complement strand
GACCACGGGTGTAAAAAAGCCGGTTTTCCCAAATAAAATGAAAAAAAGCTTCAGGAATGTTTGCTGGGGTTTTCATAATGTGTTTGTTTTCTTCAGGCTAAAAATAAACAATTTTTGGGAAGAAAAACAAAGCCATCCTTTAAACAGTTCCTTCAGGGGTTAATTTTTGAAAAATATCCCACATCACAATCCCTGCGCTTACCGACACATTAAATGAATGCTTGGTGCCGTATTGGGGTATCTCAATGGCGCCGTCGCATAAATTCACTACCTTTTGCTGAACTCCTTTAACTTCATTGCCTAAAACAATGGCAATCTTTTCCCCTTTTGCCGGATGAAAAGAGGGGAGGGGAATGCTGTTTTCGACTTGCTCCACGGCCAGTAGTTTATATCCGTTTTCCCTGAGTTCTTCGATGGCATCTTCGGTGTTTTTCCGGTATTCCCAGTCTACTGATTTTTCGGCATCCAGGGCTGTTTTATGAATTTCTTTATTGGGCGGGGTAGCTGTAATTCCGCACAAGTAAATTTTTTCAACCAGCAAGGCATCGGAAGTGCGGAAAACCGATCCGGTATTATTGCAACTTCTGATGTTATCGAGCACGACGGCAAGGGGTGTTTTTTTTATTTTCCGGAATTCTTCGGCACTGATCCGGTTCAGTTCACTGATTTTTCGCTTACGCATTTTCATCGCTGTTTACCATTCTACTTCTTTTCTGTTTACGGGCATGGACATGCAGCGGGCGCCTCCTCCTCCTCTTGCCAGTTCAGAACCGGCGATGAATATTCCATATTTGGAATAAGCTGACAAATCGATTTTATGGTTTATCACATCTGAAGCTTTTAAAATTTCGTAACCGTTTTTGCTGAGTTCCTCCATGGTGTTGACGTTTCGTTCGTATCCCATGATTTTCCCGGGAGCCAGGGCCAGAAAATTGGCACCACTGTGCCATTGTTCCCGTTCCTGGGTCCATGCATTCCGCCGTCCCCCGCAATAAAGGGGTTTTAATCCGACACCCAGTTTCTTTAAGGCGGCAGGAATGTTGGGTTGCTCCGTGATTTTGACCTTTCCATTGTCAATTTTTATGTAGATGGTTTTGTACCGGTTGAGTTTGAACACCACCGGCTCATAAACCATGCATTCTTCCCTGCTGAGCATGGTGAAAACCATGTCGAGGTGAATGAAGGACTCCGGCGTGGAGGGCAATTCCTGAACAATCAGGTGGTGAACACCCTCTTTTTGCTGTTTTATCCTTTCAATGACAAAATCAATTCCCTGGGTGGAGGTTCTTATGCCTGTGCCCATGACGTAAATGTTGTCGCGAATTACCATGAAATCGCCCCCTTCGAGAGTCACTCCCGTTTGGGCAGAAAGCCCCGTTTCGGGTTTAAGTGGGTTGGGGTTGACCGATTCAAAAACAGGATGAAATCTGAAAATGGCATCCATAATGATGGATTCCCTTTCGCGAACCGGATTGGCCATGCGCCCGATAAGCATCTGGTTGTTTATGCCCATGGCGGAATCACGGGTGTAAAAAAGATTGTGGAGGGGGCGCATCAGGAATTTTTCACTGCTTAAATAATTGGTCAGGTTATCTTTTTCGAGTACCACCCCCTCAATGAGCATATTGGCTAATGCAGTGGTGTTGGTGGCCTCCAGTTTTTCTTTCATGCCGGGAAGGCTTTCGTGGCTGCAAATCTCCTGAAGCAAAGCAGCTTTAGCTGGTTCGTTTTTTAGAATATCGCTCAGAAGGTCTTTGATTTCAAAAACCGTTGAAATCTTTTTTAATATCCCTGTAAACTGGGCATATTCCCGTGAAGCAATAGAGAGGTTCAGAATATCGCTGTAAAGGGCGCGCTCAGCGTTTTCAGGAGTCATATTTTCCACTTCCGAGCCGGGAGTATGAATGATAACTCCCTTTAGCCGGCCAATTTCAGAATGGATAGAAATCTTCATCTCATGCAATGGTTTGTTAAATAAATTTCGTTTTGGACAACCTTTCTATGTTTTCATTTTTGCTCACCGTTTTAGTTGCAAAACCGATTCAAAGATATAAACTTTGTACTTGCAATAATGGAAAAGCGTTATCTTCGTTTAAATATAAAATGAGAAGGAAAGTGAGAAAAACAGCATTGGTCTTTACCGTTGTGCTTTTGTCAATGACGGGGCTTTTTGCACAGGAAAGGGACTCTGCATCGATTATGATGGGTATCGTGGAAGATGGGGATACCATCATTCACAAAAACCTGGAAGAGGTATGGGTGATGCCGGAAAAAGATTTTAAGAACCGGAGACAGGAGCGAAGGTACTACAGATATGTGCAGAAAGTAAAGAAGGTTTATCCTTATGCCAAGCTTGCAGGGGAGATGCTCAGGGAATACGAGCCGAGGTATTATGCACTGACCGAGGAGCGCGAGCGGCGGAGAATGATGAAAGAACTCGAGAAAGAGTTGCTGGCGGAATATAAAGATGACCTCAAAAAGATGACGATCTCTGAAGGGAGGATTCTTTTAAAACTGATTGACAGGGAAACCAGCCGGACATCCTACAGGTTACTCAAGGATTTCAGGGGAGGCTTCAGTGCCTTCTTCTGGCAAGGTATTGCCCGGCTGTTCGGGAGTGATTTGAAGTCGGAGTATGATCCCACCGGCGAAGACCGGACCCTGGAAAGAATTGTTACCCTTATTGAAGTAGGTTACCT
>CAYTDH010000626.1:0-2714 GCA_964436325.1 uncultured Tangfeifania sp. | reverse complement strand
AATATGATGACAATTACCATTGCAAAAGGAGACGGTATCGGTCCGGAAATCATGGATGCCACACTGTCGGTTTTGAAAGCTGCTAAGGCGGAACTGAATTATGAAGAAATTGATGTAGGAGAGAAAGTTTACATTTCTGGAAATACAAGTGGAATAGGGAATGAAGCCTGGGAAAGTATCCGGAAAAACAAAGTATTTTTGAAAGCTCCGATAACGACACCACAGGGTGGGGGGTATAAAAGCCTGAATGTAACCATGAGGAAAAAGTTGGGACTTTACGCCAATGTACGGCCTTTTAACAGTTTCCATCCCTACGTGAGTACCAAACACCCTGAAATGGATGTGGTTGTTATCAGGGAAAATGAAGAGGACCTTTATGCAGGAATTGAACATCAGCAAACCGATGAGGTGGTGCAATGTTTAAAATTAATCAGCCGGCCCGGGTGCGAGAAAATCATCCGCTATGCTTTTGAATATGCCAAAGTGTATGGTCGCAAAAAAGTCAGTTGCTTTACCAAAGACAACATTATGAAGCAAACCGATGGCCTGTTTCATAAAGTTTTTGATGAGATTGCTGTGGAATATCCCGACATAGAGAATGACCACTGGATTATTGATATTGGTGCAGCCCGTCTGGCGAATACTCCCGAGAACTTTGATGTTATCGTCACGCCAAATCTGTATGGTGATGTGTTGTCGGATATTGCTGCTGAAATTTCGGGATCCGTCGGACTGGCTGGTTCTGCCAATATCGGAAACAGGGATGCCATGTTTGAGGCCGTTCATGGTTCCGCACCCGATATTGCCGGTAAGAATATTGCCAATCCATCGGGACTAATCAGAGCTTCTGTTCTGTTGTTAAACCATATCGGGCAGACGGAAGTTGCCAAAAAGATCAACAATGCCTGGTTGTATACCCTGGAAGCAGGAATACATACCTCCGATATATTTAAACCCGATATTTCCCGGAAAAAAGTCAGCACCAGTGAATTTGCCGATGCTGTTATTGCCAATCTGGGTAAAGAGCCTAAACATCTTTCAGGAGAAGGGTTTACAGGTGAAACCTCGTTTAACCTTAAGCCTTACGTTAAAAAGCCCAAAAAACAAAAAGTGCTTAAGGGAGTCGATGTTTTTGTCGATTGGCGGGGGACCAATCCTGACGAAATCGGAAAAATAATGGAGTCAATCAATGGCAAATTGTCGCTGGTTATGATAACGAATCGCGGGGTGAAAGTTTATCCCGACGGGTTTGAGGAAACATTTTGTACCGACCATTGGAGATGCCGGTTTCAGGATGAAGACGACAAAACCGTTTCCAATTCGGATATCATCGATTTATTAACCCGGGCAAATGAACATCAAATCGATGTTATCAAAACGGAAAACCTCTATGAACTTGATGGTGTAAGGGGATATTCCCTCGGCCAGGGTCAATAGGAATCTTTCCCCCGAAGAAGAAACGAAGAAACAGGGGTTACTGACGGTTTTCTGGTTGCCACCCTTTGGGAAGTGAACGGGTTACTTGTTGCCACCCTCCGGGAGGTGAACTTGATGCTTGTTGCCACCCTCCGGGAGGTGAATTTGTTGCTTGTTTGTTATCCGCTTTTGCTTACCTGTTTAATCTTTTTTCGTTTAACCGGAAGAAGGCCTTTTGTGAATGAATAAGGAAGATTCAACTATTCACAAAATGTTTAATTTTGCAACCGTGTTTGTTGAAAATGAGTCAGGAGAGAAGCATGAAAAATAGTGTCACAGGTACCACCGCAAACCTTACGCCAATTGAGATGGCCATCAAAATCCTAAAGGATAATCAGTTGGTGGTTATTCCTACGGAAACAGTGTATGGTTTAGCGGCAAATGCGTTTTCTCCTGTCGCGATTCAAAAGATTTTTAAGGTGAAAAACAGGCCGGTCAGCAACCCGCTTATCGTGCATATTGCCTCAAAAGACAGGATGGAACAAATTGCCATCAACATACCCGATGAGGCGCACCAATTGGCAGATTCTTTCTGGCCGGGGCCACTGACCCTCGTTCTTGAAAAGGCAGCCAATGTGCCTTCCATCGTCACAGCAGGCAAAAACACCGTTGGCGTAAGGGTCCCCGATCATCCATTAACGCGCGAACTTCTCGAAAAATTACCCTTTCCCCTGGTTGCCCCCAGTGCGAACCGGTCCAATCATATCAGTCCCACAAGTCCACAGCATGTTTTGGATTCATTGGGGAAAGAGGCTCCATTTATTCTCGACGGCGGAAATTGCACAAGAGGCATTGAATCTACCATTATCGGTTTTGAAAATGGGGTTCCCAAAATTTACCGGTTCGGGGCTATCAGTAAGGAAGAAATCGAAAGCGTGCTGACCTGTAAATTAAGCACCAATACCCGCAGTGAATTACCTCTGGCTCCCGGAATGTTCAAAAAGCATTATTCCCCTGAGATACCGCTTATTGCAACAAATGATGTGAATGGAGCAATTGAGCAGAATGCTGAAAAAAATATCGGAATTATCTATTTCAATACGAGAAACATCAGGCATAAAAGCTATCCCTACCGGGTTTTGTCGTTGAGTGGCGATCTGAACGAGACCGCAGCCAATCTTTACAAAAGCATGTATGAACTTGAAAAGATGGATTTGGATTTAATCATTGCTGAACTATTGCCTGATGAAGGAATCGGGGCCTCCATCAACGATCGATTGAACCGGGCTGCCAGCCGT
>CAYTDH010000625.1:0-2738 GCA_964436325.1 uncultured Tangfeifania sp. | reverse complement strand
TCATAACTTTTCCATTGGCCGGGAGTGACCGGGGTTAAGGATACGAGTTTCTCTGCGGGAGAGCCGCTGTTGTTTATGGGTGTTACCTGAACAACAGTTGCATCGGCAGTCCACATATCAACATGGAGGTAGTCCATTCCCGTCAAATCCTGAGGAGTGGCAAGAACGGTACCCTGGTAATTGAACCCGGCGTATTTCAGGGTGCTGTTTTCTGCAATATCAATGGTAGTAACAACGGTTGACTGGCCCCAGTCAGGATTAAAGTCTGTTCCGGCGATATCAGCATATGCTCCCGAAAAGATGGAAACTACCTCAGCGGAATCCCTTGCCGGTGGCTCCGGAGCTGCTGCCGTTGGTTCGGTTGCCGTTCCTCCGCCACTTTTATAAAAATAGACATTGTCGATATAGACAGTATTTATATTGCTAGAAAGCACCATTTGTGCCAGGTCCGACCGTGTTTTATCTCCTGTGAAAGCCGATAGCGGTACGTCTATTGAGACCCAGGAACCTTTAGCCAGAGCAGGGATATCACCACTGGAGGTATGGACCACTGTAAGAATACAATTTGAAGCCTCTGCGTTGCCGCCTCCGAAATCCACTAATTTCACTGTCAGTGATTTATTCTCAATCTCATCCGGTGTCCAGATATCCATATGGAAATGGGTCATCTCTGAGGCATCAAATTTATGATTGCTGAAATCAACCCCTGCAAAATTTGTAAATGTATATTTCTTTACATCATCACCTGCTACCTGTAAATCCGCCACGTCAGAATCATCCCATTCTGCCGACCAGGTATCCACAGTGTTATTGGTATAAGCATTACTGAATAATGAAATCACATCCGCAGCATCCCGTGCCGGTGGTGCGGGAGCCGCTACGGTTGGCTCCGCAACTGTACTTCCGCCGGTAGTGTAGAAATACATGTTGTCCAGGAATATGTCCCCATTACCATCGAATTTTAATTGAATGACATCCGCAAGGTCAACCGGTGAAAACCCGGATAAAGGAATATCTATACTTGTCCAGCCTGTGGTTGGCACAGTCAGGGCATAAGCGGTTTCAACGGGACCGGAACTTATCAGAAATACATTAAGGTTGGTTGAGTTTGCCGTCCAGAAGTCTAGATGCAAATACTCCATATTTGAAACATTCTGGCTGGCGGGTAGTTGAATGCCCTGGTAGTTTAATCCTGCCAACTTCAGGGTATTCGTTCCTTCTATCTGCACATCAGAAACCACGGTAGCCTGTCCCCAGTCAGGGTAATCGGTTCCTTCCAGATTTTCATACGCATCACCGTAAACAGAAATTACATTTGCAGCATCTCTTTCCGGTGGTGTTGGAGCAGCCTCTGCCGGTTCCTCCACCGTTCCTCCACCGTTACCATATAAATAGACATTGTCCAGGTAAAATCCCGAAAGGGAAGATCCCACTCGTTCAAGAATGATTTGGGCCAGTCTGCTCCTGGAAGATAAGCCGGAAAGGTCAATATCAACACTTATCCAGCTTTGGGAGGTCAGCGGGCCTGCCATTTCATAAGAAAGCGTGGGGTCAGTTCCGTCAAGGGCTCCATCGGGCCCCATATCCACCAATTTTATGGTCAGCTTATCTGCAGGGTCAACCTCGTTAGGTATCCAAATGTCCATATGGAGGTGTGTCATATTGGTGGCATCGATTGGTGGTGAGGAAAACTGAATGCCCACAAAATTGAAATTGGAATAGTACAATACATCATCGTTATTAACGGTAAAATCTGCAGAAGTAGTCGTCTGGAAGGGTTCCCAGTACCCATTGTAGAAATCGACAGGTACATTGGTGTAGGCATTGCTGAAGATAGATATAACATCTTCCGGGTCAGCATCGGGGACGGGCGCATGGGTAAATTCACCCGATGATTCAACTGTTAGGGAACCCTGGGCCTCCATACCTCCGGCAGCCGCCGTAATAACGGCAGTTCCTGCACTAAGAACCGATACCATACCTTTGCTGTCCACTGTTGCCACATCGGTTTTTGATGATGAAAAGGTAAAGTATGCCGGTGCTGCCGTTACCGACTGATCAATACCATTTGGCAAATTGAATGAGAGACTCAATTCATTTAAAGGGAATGCCAATCCATTTACAGCCGATTCAACTTTATCTTCTCCTTCAAAGATCATCGGTTGTTTATGGGCTATCGTTCCCAAATCTTCAAACTTCACTTCATCGATCCAGAAAGAATATCCTTTCCCCTCTTCAGGCCCTTCAGAATAAAAGAACATACCTCTTTCCTGAGTCAGTAGAGAAGCATTGGGTATGGGGATGATGAATTTTTGCCAGTAAGTGTTAACGGCGACATCATTCAAAGAGACGAGGTATTTCGATTCTCCTAAATCATTTCCAAAACCGACAAGGTCGATTGTTGCCGATTTTGTTGCTTTTGCCCAAAATGTTAAAGCAGTATAATCCGATAAGTCCCTGCCTGTTTCAGTCAGGAAAACACCTCCTGCGTAAGCGCCTTCGGGGTCGCCTGCATTAGGTACATCAAACCGCATGGAGGCTTTTGAATTGTTGTAAGTATCTTTTTTATCCACATTGAAAGCGGTAGGTACTGAGCCTCCAAATGCCGCATAATTTAACCCTTCACTGAACCCATCGATAAATACTCCAGGGTTATCTGGGAATGTAGCAGGTTTCAAATCGTTAAGTTCGCGTTCGCACCCTATAAAAAGTATTGCAAGGATACCTACAGGGATATA
>CAYTDH010000624.1:0-2744 GCA_964436325.1 uncultured Tangfeifania sp. | reverse complement strand
TCGCTTCCGTCTCCGATGTCTTTGACACCAACCCCACCGTGGAGCTGACCAACACCACATTCGGTTGCGATGATGTTGGGGTTGGTTTAAACTGGGAAAAAACCACATATCTCGGAGATAATGGCTATACGAATACGACTAAATCAGGAGCCGTTACCCACAAGGCCGATGATGGTACCGTGTACATGGCGGTAGGAATACCAGACACGCAATTGGATATCCTTGAGTGGGATGCTACCAATAATACGTGGAGTGTTTTTGCTTCAGCAGAACATAATACTGACCTCGATGTGCCAGAACCAAGCTCAAAGTATACCCTTGACATCGATGAGAATGGTGATTTTCTGATAGCGACCAATGCGCTCGGTAAATTTTCACTGGTTCGTTATGATGTTGAATCCCAAACCTGGAGTGAAGAGGTTTCCGCCACTGTTAATTCAACTTTTCAATTGGATGGGGGTATTCAATATTGGATAAATTCAGCGATAGACCCAACCACGGGCGATATCTGGTATGCTTTTACAGCCGAAAGTGGCGATTTAACTGGAGCGTTAGACCAAAGTCATGTTTTCCAGTGGGATGCCAGTACTGAAGAGGTAAAAGACAAAGGCTATCCTTCACAAGGGCTCAACATTAAGACCTATTTTACCGACATTGCCTTTTTATCTGATGGTACTCCGGTCGTGGTGTTCGATTATTATGAAAACAATGGAGCAAATGCCTCTGACCAACGTGTGTGGGTGAAGACCTATGACGGGACAAACTGGACAGACAAAGGGCCTGTTAATGATGTTACCGGTGTTTTGCAGGAGGGTGCAGACGTACATATTACCTCATCTGACAGGGTATACGTTTATTACTCGAAAGACGAAGGTTTATTAAACTACCTGTATTACAGTGATAATTTCACGGATGCCGATCCCACATGGACCCCGGTAATTGAGGGAACAACCGGTTATCAATACAGATTCTATGGAGGGTTACATGAAACCGGAGAGGCCTCTTCCGTGTATTTGACCTCATACCCTGCTGGTAGTAAACTTTATAAAATAGACGGGACGACCATCACAGAATTGTCAGGTGATACATACCCGTCACCATTTATTTATCCTACCATTTTAAACGATTTCAATGGTACGATAATGCTCACGTCAGGTTATGGGTCAGAAGTTTATATTGGAGTGAGCGCTGTATCTGTAGGCTACACCGTTACCGATGCATCGGGCAATGAAACGACGGGCTCGGTATCTGTGACCGTAGAGGATAATCTTGCGCCGGAGGCGGTGGCTATAGATACAACCATTCTTATTGATGGTTCAGGAAAAGCAGCCATTACTGCCGAAGAGGTTGGCGGCCGTTCTACCGATAATTGCACCATTGAATCTTTGGAAATCGATCAAACCGAGTTTGCTCAGGGAGGGAGTTATCCTGTTACGTTAACGGTCACCGATAAATCAGGCAATTCCGCCACAGCTTCCTCAATAATAACAGTGGGTTATGGTCCGATTGACCATTTTCTTGTGGAGGCTGCCACCACCCAGGAGGCAGGTGTTGCTTTCGATATTAAAGTAACGGCCCGCGATGAGTATGATAATGTGAAAACCGATTACACCGGCAGCATCCGGTTTAAATCGTCCAACGATTCTGCTGTCTCTTTCCCGGAGGGGCTTCAATCCTTTCCTGCCGATTCCAATGGGGTATACACCTTTGAAGATGCCATTACCATTGATACCACAGGGACATTCTGGGTCCGTGCGGCTGACGACAGCAATCCGCTGGCCCAGGGGTATCAGAATGGCATTGAAGTAGGTCCGGGCCCCTTTGATCCTGTCCAATCCGTGTTCACCGTAGATAACACCACCAAGGTTGCAGGAGACTCGGTTCTGGTAACGCTTGTTCCAAGGGATTCGCTTGGGAACTTCCTGCCTGGTCGTGATGCCGATATGGAGGTCTTGCTCGACGGGGATGAAACGTTCACGCTTTCTTACGATTCACTGAATCAGCAGTACACCGCTAATGTTCCCGTTGTGAGTGTGGCCGCCGATAACTACATCACCGCTGTGTTTACAAACAATGCTACGGATGTCAATTTTAATACAGGTAGCAGTACCAACTATTATGAAATCACTGTCAATTCCGGAGCACCGGCAGCACTTGATATAGTCCAACAGCCCTCCCCCGGCGGCGTTGCTGGTGAGGCATTCGATCCACAACCCCAGGTTATGATTACCGACGAATACGGGAATGCTTTAACAGAAGAGGCGGAGATTGTTGTTTCGCTCCTGGAGGGCGCCGGCGGGTCACTCGAAGGGACCCAAACGGTTTCCACCAATGAAAATGGTACTGCCATGTTTACCGGGCTCTCTTACGACAAAATGGAAACCATCCAGCTTGTATTTACGCATACCCTGGATGATAATTCCACCATTCGCGATACATCGGCAAATGTTGTGGTGGACCACAACACCACGGGTTACCTCACTTTAAGTGCCCCTCGCGACACGGTAGCCGGAAGCCGTTCACAATATACCGTAACCCGTTACGATGCCTACGACAACCTGGTGGACAATGAAACGCTTACCGTTCACTTTTCTACCACTTCGGATGGCGATTCGGCTGTCTTCTTTGATGCATCTGCCGGAGGAAGCGAGATTACGAGCATCGATATTGCCGATGGCAATTCCTCGGTCGATTTCTGGTACTACGATGAAAAAAGTTCCTATTACGGCAGGGAGGATGAAGAT
>CAYTDH010000623.1:0-2746 GCA_964436325.1 uncultured Tangfeifania sp. | reverse complement strand
TTTTGTATTCTCCGTCCAGAATAAAATGCTGCTCGGTAGTCACATGCGTGTGGTCTGCCATGTGAAAATTTTCAGGTAACCTGAGTAAAATCGTTTTTTTACCCTCTTCGTTACGCAATGTCTTTTTTTGCGCACCACTACCATATTCCGAAGCTTCCTGCCAGTGGGCATCATCGTACAAATTCATTTGTTCTTTCATTTTATAGCCCTCCTTTAAATTACACTTAAATATAATAAACATATTCTCATTTTCCAATGATTTATTTGGATTAATTTAAAATAAAAAATCAGCCGCTAAGCTTGCATTTATTGAGGCTCCGGTAAAAACAAAAACTCTGGTAAGAACATTTAAAATGGACAAGGAAAATGAGGCAATACCGGGGAAACTTCTACACAAAGCAGGAACCAACAGACAGAACCCGAATCCCCCACTCAACAATGTATCCATGAAATTGTTGTTTCAAATTTAAGAACAACAAAATGAAAAAATTGGTTATCCTTACAGGTTTGGTCGTCTTCTTTTCATCGTGTATTACGATAGAAATAAACGAAAAAGACGTGTTTGATGTAAAACGCACCATTCATATTGAGAATTTGGATCAGCCTCCCTACCAGGCAGAACAAGCACACATAAAAACACCCGACAACATTGAACTGGAATCGTGGTTCATAGACAATCCAAACACCAATATGACCGTGTTATACTTCGGGGGGAATGGGTTTGTGATAGAAACAAGCTACCACATCATAACGTCCATACTGAATCAGAACGTAGATCTTCTGGTGTTTAACTACAGGGGCTATGGCAGGAATAAAGGAGAAACAAGCATTGAAGGGGTTAAAACCGATGCCCTGGCAGCTTATGATCACCTGGTCAATGAACGAGGTATTGAGGCTGAGAATATCGTACTGCATGGCCATTCCATGGGGACTTTCCTAGCAGCATATACCGCCGGCCAGCGGGAGAGCAGTGCCATGGTACTGGAAAGCCCGATTACCGACCTGAATGACTGGTCTGAAACAGCCCTCCCATGGTTTCTCAGACCCTTTCTGAAATTTGAAGCTGATAGTGCGCTTTTGAAAAACAGTAACCTGCAGCAGGTGGAAAACCTGGATATCCCATTATTGCTCATCACTGGTAAAGACGATCGAATTACACCTCCCCAAATGGCGGAAAAACTATACCACCATTCAGACAGCCAAAAGAAAAATCTTCTTGTTATCAAGGGCGGCGGACATAATGACCTGCCCGAAATGGAAGTATACCGCACAGCACTCAACCGTTTTTACAACAACCAACAAAAAATGGAAACACTAAAAGATACCCTCATTGATTCTTCTTCACTTCTTGGATTCTACCGGAAATGAACCGAAAGGGCATAATGCCACTCAATCAGATTTCCACTGGTAAAGGAAAGAATATCCCGGATGAGTCAGGCAATTCAGCCAAAAAAATAGTAGATTTGGTGAGAATGAAACATCGAATTTTCCATAGACTTACCCTGAATGCCATCTCCGTTTTCATGGCATACCTGGTTTTCTTTCCTGCAATCTATGCTCAGAAACTGGATGTTGCCTATGTGCCTACCCCCGATTCGGTGGTTGAGCGAATGCTCGATATGGCCAGGGTCGGCCCAGGAGATTATGTTATCGACCTGGGATGCGGCGACGGACGCATTAACATTGCTGCTGCAAAGCGCGGAGCTTTCGGACATGGCGTGGACCTTGACCCTAAGCGTATAAAAGAGGCCCGCAAGAATGCTCAAAAAGCTGGAATGGCAGACAAGGTAGTCTTCCTCGAAGAAAATATTTATGAAACCGATTTCAGCAGGGCTACCGTAATTGCCATGTACCTCTTCCCCAACATCAACCTCAAACTGCGGCCCAAATTGTTGGAAAATCTGGAACCCGGCACCCGAATCGTATCCCACGATTTTGGCATGGATGAATGGAAACCCGACAAAAAACACGGCCGGATGGATGAACATGCGGTACTGCTATGGATCGTCCCGGCAAAAGTGGAAGGGCAATGGAGCTGGGAAACAGCAGGAAAAGATTTTCAGATGTCGGTTAACCAAAAATTTCAGAAAATCACGCCCACCATTATGCTTGAACAGAAAACACCATTAAAGGTGGAGAACAGTTTGCTTTCGGGAAAAAGAATCAATTTTTCAGCATTTGACAAGGAAAACAAAAGAAAATTCGTATTCAGCGGACATGTCGAAAACGGGGAGATAAAGGGAATTGTCCAGATTCATGATGGGAAAAGTCAATCCGTGGAATCCTGGTCAGCCCGGTTGAATTGACTCTCCGTGTATCAAATCAATGCCCAAAAAAACTTTTCAGCAACCCAGTTCCTGTTTCATGATTACATAGGTTGGGAAAGAGCTTTCAATGGGTTAACATGTCTTTACCGGGATTTAAAACAGAAAACAACCTGAATGTTCTCAGCGCGTTACAGAACCTGGCTGTTTAGAGTAGTTAGATGTCAACTTTCCACTGTTATTTCCATCGTTCGGTGGGCGGATGCCAACGACAAAACCGCACTTCGTTGTCATTCCGAGATTGCACCCAAAAATAAATTTTGGGCATAATGAGGCAATGACAGATGAAACGAGTCATGTCCACCGGCGGGCACACAGGAGAAACATTATAAATGACGAGTTCCATCGAATACAAAAAAATTAACACTTATAATGAGATGAAACATTCATGACAAAAAAATTTTGACACACAGGCGGATGAT
>CAYTDH010000622.1:0-2755 GCA_964436325.1 uncultured Tangfeifania sp. | reverse complement strand
GCCTACCGGAATGCAAAAGCGGAAAATGTTCCTGACATCATCCGGCGCGTAAATGAGCTTGTGGATCAAACCCCGGGATTTAAGGTGGGGGGAGGAAAAAAGATTGTTGAGATACGCCCCGATGTCGATTGGGATAAAGGGAAAGCATTGCTTTGGATTATGCAAAAACTGGGAGTGACCGATAAAAAGAAGTTTATTCCTGTTTACATTGGAGATGATGTAACCGATGAAGATGCTTTTGAGGTTATTCAGGAAGACGGTTGGGGAATATTGGTCGGGCCGGAGGAAGGGAAGAAATCTGCAGCGCATTTTACACTACCAGATGTGAATTCAGTAAAAGATTTTTTGCACAACCTCGCTTCCACGGTCAAAAAGGAATAAAAAAAGAGGCTGCTTTGATGTCAGCCAGCCTCCTTTTTTTGATCGCTGATTAATTTGTTTTGTATTCCGGCGAAAAGGTGAAGGGCGTTTTTAACTTATGCAAAAAAGGTGAATTTCCTTTTTAACATTCATTAAAAACAGGAATTGCAGAACCTCGCCGGTATAAAACAAATTACCTGATAAATGCACGCATACTTGGGTCTTTTCTGAAATCGAAGGTAATGGGAACTACTACAAGCGATGCTACGTCAACACCTTCAACTTTTCCACATTCCCAGTCTCCCGATGTTGCCTTAATTGCAGAAACTGCTTGTTGTTCAAGGTCCTCCACATAGGTTTCCATGGAAGTTTCAACATTGCTGGCTGTTGTGGCAAAAGGAATTTCTCCGTTTTCGTCAACAACAAATTTTACAAAAACAGTCCCCTCTACCCCCCAGTTCTGGGCTTCTTCAGGATAATTCAGATTGCTCTTGATTTTCCGTTGAAGGACTTCTCTGCCTCCTTCATATTTGGCCTGCTCGTCAACAGAATAAAACACACCAATCCGGTTAGCCTGGTTTTTAATCTTGTTCCGGTTGCTTTTTAAATCGAAAAGAATCACTTCCAGCTTCTTCTTGTCAACAGTATTATCAACACCGGTAACTTCCACATCTTCGATTCTTCCGTCTTCCATTTCATACATGTATGAGAAAGCAGGATAATCTTTAATAATTTCATGTATTTGCTTCAGGTATTCCATGTTTACATCCTGAAGTTCCTCCAGTTCCTTTTGTGAACTTATTTCATTGTCCTTTTGGGCATTGACGGTCGAAACCATCAGTGAAAGGATCAATAAAACCGTTGAAAATAAAGTCATTTCTGAAATCTTTGCTTTTAAATTTTTCATGGTACTATTCTATTTTATGGTTCAAAATAAATTTCATGGATAAAGCCTGCGATCACCAAAATCATCATGAATCCCAGGAGGAACCAGAAGAATGTACCCAGTGCCAGGGTCGCTTTTTTTCCTTCTGCGATCTCCTTTTTTTGGATTTCAAGTTCACTTTTGGTTTTCGGAGGAGGGCTTGTTGCGGCTAAGATCAGGGCTATGATAAGCCCCACAGCTAGCGGAGGAACCCAGTAAATTTCCTCCATAAAGCGGGGGCCAACCGGCCCAATCCACAAATAGGCGGCTGAAACAGCCAGGAATATGATGATAAAAAATGTCCAGAATGTCCCCCATGGACCGCTTTTCTTAAGCATAAACGAAAAGAAAAATGTGATGAGGAAGGCAATCAATACCAAATAAAATATTCCAAACAAGAGTTCTTTCATGACCGCGTTTTTTTTGTAATTCATAAAATGAAAATACTGTGCCATTATTCCCGGGGAAAAGTGAATTATCCTTTAAAAACAAAAAAACCAGCGGACTTTATAGACAGACTCTAATTAAATCCGGAACAGCCATTACTGCCCTTTGGTTTGCGGAAAAGCCAAAGGTTCATATGGCGTTGCTGAATGGAATATCCCGTTGATAAACAGCTTTTATGCCGAATCTTATAAGGGCAGTGCCCAGTTTTTCAATAATTGGAAATTTTCCTTCGCAAAAAGAAAATACATGCAAAAGATGAGCGGGCTGTTATTTTGGAAAAATGGGGAAATTTTCCACGAATGAAGGAATTTTTTCCTCAAAACTGAAAATAAGAAACCTCGGAAAGAGGCCTTTCCCTTTTGGTACAATTATTTCTTCCTCCTGAGTGAAATCTAATTTGAAGAGTATGAAAAAAAATATTCGGCCTCATTTTACCCATCTGAACGGCATACTCGCTATTCTTTTTGGTGCAGTCGCTCTATTGTTTCCGGGAATTACGTTAAAGGCACTTGGGATATACTTTGCCATTTCAATCATTATCGGAGGCTTTGCTTTGGTTGCTGGTTCTTTCCGGGCTAAACGAGAAAATACCCATTGGTATTTTTTACTCCTCGAAGGAATGATCGGACTTTTTATTGGTATTATTATTCTGGCCAGGCCCGAAGTGGTGGCTACTGTTTTTGTAACAATTATTGGATTGTGGGCGGTAATTATTGGCTTAATTTTACTGTTTGCCTGGTTTAAAAGAAGTTTGCCTCCGTTTTTGAATACCTTTTTGCTTATTATCAGCTTTTTATCAATTGGGATAGGAGTGGTCATTATTGTTAATCCCTTTGAAAGTACACGGATAATTACCATTCTCATTGGTATTTATGCTCTTGTTTACGGTTTGTTCTCTGTTATTAATTCATCAAAAATATACCGGTAGATATGATAAAAGAATCACAAGATTAAAGTATATAAGAATGTTATAAAATGAATTATTATGAAACCATTACCCGATGAAGTGATTAAAAAGAATAT
>CAYTDH010000621.1:0-2761 GCA_964436325.1 uncultured Tangfeifania sp. | reverse complement strand
TACCACCATGTTACGTGGATCTTTCTCTAACTAGCGAGTCAAGCGTAACGTATCTAACCATACGCCTATTATACACGAGGACTTGCAAAGATCCATACAGATCAGAACACTGTGAAAAAATGAAGGGAGAACGACATCTCATGAACAAAAAAGAATGGACTGCATGGTTCTACAGATCAGCATGAAAACATTCGATCGATCAAACCTGCTCCTCATCTACAGGAAGGAGGACTACTTTCACAAACCCAAAGTCTTTGCCATACTCGACCAATCAAGCAACACCATCATTCCAAACGAAGACCGGCTTGCGACTGCAGCAATCCATCATGATCAATTCCCAACTGACATAGTCGAGAAAACACCCACAGGGACGAAGCTTTCAAGACATGGAAATCAACACGTTCTAATCATCCTTATCCGGAAACAAAACGCTTGATGAAACAAAAGAAATCCCCGCCAAATCCGCTCATTGAACAGGCAAAAACAGCTGAAATGATACGCCCATTTGAATGTACCAAATGGGCGCTACAGGCCTGTTTGAGCGGATTGAAGGGGTAGATTGCCTCCGAGTAACAAAAACGCCCCAAAACGCCACCATACGCATCTTACGCGATGCAACCGCATGAATGGCTCAACAAGGCTTTCAATAAGTAAAAGCCGCGACGTGTTTAACACGCTTCGGTCTTGATTTTTTTGGTATAAGAATACATTAAGGTCCCGCTCTTGTGTCGGGCTATTTTTTTATCGTCCTATTCTATACAATAACTCATCGATTGTCAATCATCTCCTTATAGATTTCATGATCGACACATAGATGTCCGATCCTACACTACAAAAGAAGAATGACCGGTTTCATGCCCTTACAGACGCTACAGGCTCTTTTCATAGCCTTATCGAACCCGACATCACCTTCGATGAAAGAACGCCCAAAAACGCCACCAGAGACGTCCTATATGATGCTACCGGACTGACGGCAAAAAAATCGATTCATTCATCAAAACCGCGATCGAAAAGCCTATCAAATCTCTCTCGTTCCTGGCCTTTATAAAGCGATCATACAAAATAAAACACGAAATCCATCCGATTTTTTTCAAATTTGATTGGATTTGATTTTACCTATTGTGTATCATGGAAAATATCATAAATAAATGAAGGGAGAACGACATCTCATGAACAAGAAACAATGGATTCAAACAGTATTGCAGATCACCATGAAAACACTCGAACTATCAGACCTGCACCCAACCTACAGAAAGGAGGACTACTTCCACAAACCCAAAATCTTTGCCATACTCGACCAATCAAAAAACACCATCATCCTAAACGAAGACTGGCTCTTCACTGCAACCGACCTAGAAATCGCAGCAACCATCTTCCATGAAACAAGACACGCATACCTTCAAGAACAGATCTAATTCAGAGAGTTCAAGACATACAAGGAATTCATAGACCGTATCAACCAATGGAAAATGGAATTCAAAACCTATGTCACCCGAACGGGTGACATAGAGGGTCTGCCCGATTACGGTCAAGACATAAAAATCGATGCCATCGCTTTCGCGAACCTGATGACCGAGATCCTCTTTGATACGTATCTGTTTGTTCCCAAACCTGTCAAAGACCTTGTCTGTGCGAGAATGGATGAGATAAAAGAAGCATTGATCCGCATCGATACATATCACTTTCTCAAGCCTTAAGAAAACATAACAACCGAAACGATCCATCATGACGAACCTTTGACTGACATATTCAGAAAGCGGATCATGGGAAATGTTCGTTTCAACGCGTCCTATGGACGCTCCGGGCGTTTTACAAGCCTTGAAGACACTAAGTGCCCCTGAAACAAGAAAACGCCCTGAAGCGCCGTCAGGCGCATCATACGCCATAAGGAAACACATGGTTTTAGAAGTACCGATTTCAAAGCACAAACCGAGACGGAATCAATTCCGTCTCGGCCTTGACGCCTCATCACATTTGAACACTACACATCCGCTTTGATCCGGACTTTCTTCTTGTTGTTGCCTCAAGAAAAGCATACATCCCGGTCCATAGGATATGCGTGAAAAACAACATGAGTCATGAAATCAAGTATAAAAAGGTGAGGACTCTCTTTGATTCAATTAGACGAATGGAATACCCTTGTAAACAAAAGATCACCAAAAAGGAGAAAAACGCATCATGAACAAGAAAAAATGGGCTTATACGGTTTTACGGATCGGTATGAAAATCCTTGATCTTCCAGATCTTGAAATCGCTTTTGTCGACAAAAGCTATTTCAAGACACCCGAAATTTCGGCCATGCTCGACCGAAAAAGCAACACCATCATCGTAAACGAAGACTGGCTTGTCACAGCAAGCCATTTGGAAATCTCGGTAACGATCTTCCATGAAACGAGACACAGTTACCAACTGGCTCAGACCATGTTCAAAGAGTTCGTCAAGAACAGGGAATCGAAAGAACGTGTTGACCGATGGCAAAAGGAATTCGACACCTACGTCACCCCGACGGGTGACGTAGACGATCTTCCATATCTCGGTCAGGACATAGAAATCGATGCCATCGCTTTTTCAAACCTGATGACCAAGACCCTCTTTGATACGTATCTGTTCATTCCGGATTCCATCAAAGAGCGTGTCTGTGAGAGAATGGATGAGATACGTGAAAGATTGATTCAGATGGGGACATATCAGCTTCTGAAGCGAGGAGACAAAGAATAACCAAAAATACCCGGAAAAAGAATATGCAACAGGTCCACGTGAT
>CAYTDH010000620.1:0-2763 GCA_964436325.1 uncultured Tangfeifania sp. | reverse complement strand
ACACCCATTCCTTTTTTTGCGGCAAACGGTACCGGTTGCTCTTCAAAAGGTTCCTGCCCATTTCGCTGATGGTTCATTGCAATGAGCATGGTATCAAAATCGTACATATCGGCAGCCAGTTTCATGGCCGATGCCGAGGTATGACCGGTAAAACCGATATGCCGGATAACCCCTTCTTTCCGGTATTGTTTTAAAACGGGCAGTACACCCTCCGGGGAACCAAACTGTTTAACCTCTTCCTCATTGGTGATGCTGTGAACCTGATACAAATCGATGTAATCGGTTTGCAATCGCTTCAGGCTGGTTTCAATGGTTCGTTTGGCGTCTTCTCCGTTCCGTTCTCCCACTTTTGAGGCAAGAAATACACGTTCTCTTACTGATTTTAAGATTTTTCCAATCCGTTCTTCACTGGATTGCCGGTCATTCTTGTAAGACGCGGCGGTATCCCAATAGTAAAGTCCCTTGTTGAGGGCTGTTTCCAGGATTTCCAGCCCTTTTTCTTCATCAGTGGCCATAAAACGGCTCCCAAGTCCCATGATGATGAGGGGAACGCGTTCACCTGTTTTTCCAAGCACCGCAGTGGGTAGTCCTTTGGAATCGAATGGAGAGGTGGAACAGGCAAAAGTAGGAGCCAATGCAGCTCCTGCAGCTAAAGCACCTGTTGACTTAATGAAATTTCTTCGGGTGATGTCTCTGTTTTTCATGGTGTAATTTTTTTGAAAGAAAGTTATGGGTTGGTTTTAAACCATAATATTATTACAATTTTAATTCCAGGTTGTTTAATTCGGTGTTAATGATTTCCATCTCACCGGCAGTCAGGTCAATTTCCGCAGCTTTTACATTATCTGCCGCTTGTTGTTCATTTCGTGCTCCTGCCAAAACACAAAATATGCCTGGCTGCTTAAGGGTCCATTTCAGGACAAGTTGGGCCAGGGTAGCATTTTTTCCTTCGGCAATCGGTTTGATTTTATCCAGAAACCGGTTGATTTTTCCAAGATTGGGTTCCTGGTAAAAGGGCATTGAAGGGCGGTGGTCTCCTTCTTTGAAATGGGTTTCGGTAGTGATTTTCCCGGTTAATATGCCCCTTTGCATTGGGCTGTAGGCAATTATGGCCTTGTTGTTTTGGATGCACCAGGGAACCAGGTCTTTTTCAATATCGCGTAAAACCATGCTGTAGGGGACCTGGTCGGAAACAAGGTCAAAATATTTTGTGGCCTCCGCCATTTCTTCCACCGAATAGTTGCTGGCACCTCCGGCTTTGATTTTCCCTTGCTGTATCAACTTGTCCAGGGCCTCCATGGTCTCTTCCGGCGGTGTGCTATTGTCTCGCCAGTGTTGTTGGTAGAGATCAATATAATCCGTACCCAGCCTTCTTAGAGAATCCTCGCACTCTTTTATGATGCTTTCCTTTCTGCCAACCCGGTAGATAGTCTGCTCATTGCCTTCATTATCCATGGTTTTTTCATTGTGAAGGTGATTCGACCGGATATCCCAGCGGAGGCCGAATTTTGTGAGAATTTGAACCCTGGAGCGTTTTCCGCGAATGGCTTTTCCGGTGAAGGCCTCGCTCTGTCCGAAACCATAAACGGGAGCTGTGTCAATGGTTGTCATCCCCAGCTCTATGGCACTCTCAATCGCACGAATCGATTTTTTCTCTTCTGAACCTCCCCATAACCATCCGCCAATGGCCCAGGTGCCCAATGCTATGGGGGTTATGCTTACATCTGTTCCCGGAAGTTCAATTTTATTCATTGTCCTGCTGTTTTAATTGATTGATGTATCCTGGATTCACATTGAATCCCAGTTGCTGTGCACGTTGGGCATCTTTTAGGGCAGCAGCCTGGTTCCCTGAAGCATTCAGGGCAAGCAACCGGTTCATAAAATAGGCTCCCTGGCCCGGATTAAGTCGTATGGAGCGGTTGTATGCCGCGATGGCGTTGATAAACACCGCGTCGTCAATAGTGACAAAATCAAAATTGATGGTGCGGGCATAGGGGATAATCACCATGAGCGCCAAAAAAACAAGGTATATCCTTTTTCGCGGTGGCTTTGAGCTTTGGACTTTTCGGCGTTTTTTTATCTTGCTTCTTCCTTTTCCCATAAAACGGAATTGAAAGGATTAAATATAGGAAAAAATATTCTATTGGCATGAAAGGCCGCGTTGTCTCCCCATTCAGATGGCTTAACTGATAGAGCTCCAGTCGAATCCTGTTTTTCCGGAGGCCAGGCTTTCCCTTAAAATTTTGTTCTCCTCATGTTGTAATTGCGGATCATAAGTCAGCATTTCCGAAGCGACATTGCGGGCCAGTTGCAGAATTTCCCCGTCTTTTCCCAGGTTGGCAATTTTCAGGTCGAAGCCAATACCACTTTGCTGGGTCCCTTCCAAATCGCCCGGACCACGCAGTTTCATATCTACCTCGGCTATATCGAATCCATCGTTGGTACGGACCATGGTTTGCAACCGTTTCCGGCTTTCAGTGCTTATTTTATAGGAGGACATTAAAATGCAGTAAGATTGTTCAGCTCCTCTTCCCACACGACCGCGCAATTGGTGCAACTGTGATAATCCGAACCGTTCGGCACTTTCAATAACCATCACCGAAGCATTGGGCACATCCACACCTACTTCAATGACGGTGGTGGCCACCATAATTTTTGTTTCGCCCGCTTTGAATTTTTTCATAGCCTCTTCCTTCAGCACCGGTTTCATGCGGCCGTGAACCATGCCAATCTTCACGTCGGGAAAAGCTTCGGAGATATGCC
>CAYTDH010000619.1:0-2779 GCA_964436325.1 uncultured Tangfeifania sp. | reverse complement strand
AACTCGATGTCTTAAAAGCCAGCACTTCCAAACTTACCGCCAATGACGCCATGGAATTGTCGATGCTCATCGGCAATAACATCAACCTCGATACCACCACAGTCCCCCTGGGAATGTTTGCACGCGCCGACCTGCATTTCTTCCGTAACCAGGAAGACAAGGCCATGGCGACCCTCGACTCCTTAGCCGGCATGTTTCCTTACCACTCTCTTGGTGATGAGGTCCTATTCCGAAAATCAAAAATTGAAATCAGGCGGAATAACTTCGAAAAAGCGGCGGAATACCTCGAAAAAATCCGCACCGATTTCAGTTATGAACTGCTGGCCGACGACGCCCTTTTCATGCTGGCCGAACTGCTTAACTACCAGCTTGACCGGAAAGAGGAAGCCAAAGAAATCTACAAGCAGATGCTGACCACTCATCCCGGAAGCGTTTTTACTGAAGAATCGAGGGAGAAGTATCGTGAACTGCGCAAAGTCTATCCCGATAAAAGGCCGGCTCCCGAAGAAGATTTTTTGATTCAGGAGGAAATTACTCCCGATGAATTCGACTAATAAAGCATACCTTTATGCCGGGTTGGCCGTATTTTTCTGGTCAACGGTGGCCACCGCCTTCAAAATCGCTCTGCGTGCCCTCGACTTTGTACAGCTTATCTTTTATGCCTCGGTGGTTACCGTCATTGTGCTGTTCGTTATCCTGGTAGTCCAAAACAAAACCCAACTTGTTTTCCGGCAATCCACAGGTGAGGTCTTTCAATCCCTTTTCCTGGGGGCTTTCAACCCCCTGTTTTACTACCTGGTGCTTTTTAAGGCCTACTCCCTTTTACCCGCCCAGCTCGCCCAGCCGCTCAACATGGTATGGCCGATTGTGCTGGCCCTGCTCTCGGTTCCTTTCCTTGGCCAAAAAATTGGAAAGCGAAGCATCGGGGCCCTTTTTATCAGTTTTACCGGCGTCATTTTCATCTCCTCACAGGGAGGCCTTAATGGTTTTGGAAACACCAATTTTTACGGGGTCTTCCTGGCCCTGGGCAGTTCCATTCTCTGGTCGCTCTATTGGATTTTCAGCGTTCGCGACAAACGCGATCCCATCGTAAAACTATTCATGAATTTCCTTGCCGGAGCCATTTTGCTGACAATTGCCGTCATCCTCTTTTCCGATTTTCGTGTCGATTGGGGGCCCTCTTTTTATGCCGCAGTTTATGTGGGCATTTTTGAAGTAGGAATCACCTACGTTCTTTGGTTAAAAGCCATGGAATACAGCACCAACAACGCAAAAATCGGCAACCTGGTCTTTCTTGCCCCCTTCATTTCACTCATTTTTATCCGGTTTATTTTGAAGGAAACCATTTTCATCACTACTTTTATCGGATTGGTATTCATTGTTGCGGGAATCCTGGTACAGCAAACAGACCGAAAAAAAAAGAAACCAGCCAAATGAATTCAGAACCACTCAAGATATTAGGCATTGACCCGGGAACGACGGTTACAGGTTATGGTCTGGTAGAAATCCGGAACAAAAAGCCGGTTATCCTTCACATGGGAACACTTATCCCGGGAAAATTTGCCGATCATTACCAGCGGTTAAAGCACCTTCATGAGCGGGCTTTGCATATCATTGAGCAGTACCGTCCCGATGTAATGGCCATTGAAGCCCCTTTTTATGGAAAAAATGTGCAGTCCATGCTAAAACTGGGGCGCGGCCAGGGGGTTATTATGGCCGCTGCACTGCATCACTCAGTGCCTATTCAGGAGTATGCTCCCCTGCTGGTGAAACAGTCGATCACGGGCATGGGGCGTGCTTCCAAAGAGCAGGTGGCCTACTTCCTGCAAAAAGTATATCACCTCACCGACCTCGATCAGGGCCTCGATGCCACCGACGCCGTGGCTGTGGCCATCTGCCATTTTATTCAGCAGGGAAAACCGCAAAAATCAAAAGAATATAAAGGATGGAGCGATTTTGTGAAAAAAAACCCCGGGAGAATCAGATGAAAAAATACGCAAAATATTTTTGGTCTTTAATCATCTTCACGACTTCATTAATGGGTTGTCAGGAGAAGAAAACTTGTGAAATTGAGAAGAATAAAGGAGGAATAATATTTACTTTTGATGATCAATACATAAATGAATGGCACAAGTTCAGAAATAAATTTCGTGAGTATAACATTAAGGCTACCTTCTTTATTTGCCGTCCGCAAAATTTAACCTCAAATCAAATAACAAAACTTAACCAATTAGTCAGCGACGGACATGAGATAGGGAATCACGGTCTAAATCACCGGAACGCTCTAATTTTCAAAGATTCTATTGATCAATATTATTCAAATGAAATAAAACCGGGTTTAGATAACCTGGAATCTTTGGGGTTTGAGATAAAATCATTTGCTTATCCCTATGGGAATTCAACGGAACCAATAGATTCATTTTTATTAGATTCCATCCCTTATTTAAGAAAAGCTACATGGAATAAAAAAGATACGTCTATTGATTATTACAATGATATTTTTGCAAATGAAGGGTCATATAGAGTAATCAATTCGATGGGTATTGATTATAACTACCATATTTCACTTGAAAGTTTAGAGAAAGGGATTCAAAGGGCAAAAAAAGAAAATGAAGTATTAATTCTACACGCTCACCGGATAGACACCGTTAAAAAAGAATTTGTTGTAAATCCCGTTTATTTGGAAAGTATTTTCAGGCTCAGCAATAAACATGGATTAAAATCTATCCGGATTTGTGATCTAAAAAGGCATTTTGAAGATTCTTCATAGATCAATAAA
>CAYTDH010000618.1:0-2786 GCA_964436325.1 uncultured Tangfeifania sp. | reverse complement strand
ACCTGGATGCCCAACCTCGATAATGCCTGTTACGATCCCCCTTGTCTGCAATCGCTCTGGTACCGCATACTGGAAGATGAAGAGGGCGTTTACTGGCTGAACTGCAACATCCGTTTCCGCAGCAACGATGCCTGGGGAGCCAGTTTTATGAATATGTTCGGGTTTATTCAGTTCAATAAGGAGATTATTGCAGCGGGAATAGCGGAAAAGACCGGAAAAACCGTAAAACTGGGACGGCTGAACTGGCAGGCTGATTCGTACCACATTTACGGGAAGGACATCCGGGCGGCCAAAGAGCGGTTGTTCGACCGTATGGATGAAATGCCCTTCGAGGAGCGCACGATGCCGTTTAACGATCCGTTTATCCGTGATATGTACGACCAGGCTGAGCCGGCGGTGATTCAGAAGATTCAGGCGTTTGATGAGAGGCATTGAAGGTACCCGGGGCAACGTTGTCGGAGTTGTCATTGTTGTCTTGGTTTAGCTGTGCGGTTGGTGTAGGATTCGCTTCGCTCGGAGGTGTTTGGTGTTCTGTGTTTGGTGTTTGGTGACGGGTTGATCGGTGCTGGAAAAGGAATTTTGCACCGTGGCTTTAGCCCGGTGATCAAGGTTTGTACCCCCCTCTCTCCTTGCTACCGCGCGATTGCATCGCGTGGTGCAATGTTACATTTATTGTCATCTCCCCAAAATTGAAATTTATTTACAATTTATTTTGTTGGAAATAATGAACAAGGTCCAGTACAATATTTTTGTATTTGTTTCGGATAAAAACATCTAACCCTTCAACAACGGCAAAATTACAAAATAAAGACCATCGGGATTATGAAACTTGTAATTTCGGCTCATTTAATAAGCTTTATATTTCATGCGTAAATTGTTTATTTTGAAGGTATCGTATGGAACTCGCATCTATTTTAATCATCACCTTGGGTGTAAATAATTTACATGTTCGTTTCATGTTAATTTATAATAACTTTCAATTGCCACGCGATGCAATCGCGCGGCAGCGGGGTAATCATCCTTGAATTCAATTTTGGTACTACCGTCGGCGTCGCTTCAAGCGACACCGACGGTCCAGGCTACAAGATTTTGCGTCCCTACGGCATTTTTATCATCAAAATAATCATCAAAATCATCAAAATCAGCGTCTCAATATTTCAATTCCACCATTTTTTAATATTTCAATTTGACAATTTATCTCAAACCATCCCTTCAGGCAAATTAAGGATAAGGATTTTTTGTTGGTCGTCGGCAGCAACTAGCAGTTCTTCATTGAAGGGAATGAGGACTTCTTCGTCATGGTGTTTTACTGTCATGACGATGTTGCCTGAATAATCCGCTGCATCGGTAATGGTGCCGATTTCTCCGGCATTGGAGTCTTTGAGAAGATATCCCAGGAAGTCGAAAAAGCGGGGATCGCTGACATTCTCTTCCGCTTCCTCCGAAAAGAGGTAGACACTGCTGCCTGACAGGCGGCGGGCATATTTTGGAGTATCCACATCGCTGAATTTCACAAAGGCTGTTTTCTCCGATTTGAGGTGTATCCCTTCCTCTTCAGCAAAAAAGGGGATTAGCAATCCGTCGATTTCCAGAAAAAAGCGGGAGGCGTCTTCTACCGCAAATTCAAATTGCGGCTCGAATTCGAGGATGAGCTCTCCCCGGACGCCATGGGTTTTCCGGATAAAGCCAATTTTCCGGCAATCATTTTTAGGTATTGTTTCCATGGATGGCAAAGATAGTGAATTTGGCGGTCGGGCATAAAAAAACCACATGCCGCGGCACGTGGTTTCTTATGGTGCAAAAAATGTTTTTTACGAATCAGCGCCTTTTTCTTTTGGAGCTTCTTCACTTTTTTCTGCTTCAGGAGCCTCTTCTTTCTTTTCCTCAGCAGCCGGAGCTTCGGGTTTTTCTTCCTTTTTCTCCGGTTTCTCCTCAGCAGCCTTTTCTTCTGCCTTTTCAGGAGCAGGTGCTTCTTCTGCTTCTGCGGGGCTTTTTTCAGCGGCTTCGGTTTCTTCTTCTACTTCACCAGCCAGTTCCGCATTTTTAGCGGCGATGGCAGCAGCTCGTTCTTCATTGAGTTTCTTTTCAGCCTCAAGCCGTTTTTTCGTTTCAGCCTCGGTCTCTCCCTCAATGCGTTCTTTTTGGGCCTGAATTTTGGCCTCTTTTTCGCTGAGCCATTTTTCCAGCATTCTTTCAGCTTCTTCTTCGCTGAAAGCTCCTTTTTTCACTCCTCCCATGAGGTGTTTTTTGTAGAGCACACCTTTGTAAGATAAAATGGACCTTACGGTGTCGGTAGGTTGGGCGCCTTTTAAAAGCCAGTCGTAAGCTTTGTCAAAATCGAGATCTATCGTAGCAGGATTTGTGTTCGGATTATACATGCCAATCCGTTCAATGTACCTGCCATCTCGTGGCGCCCTGCTATCTGCTACCACAATGTGGTAGAAAGCATAACGTTTGCGGCCGTGCCGCGCTAATCTGATTTTTACTGGCATATTTCCTTTTTAAATTTTGAAAAATGTGGCGCAAAGATAGTATAAAAATCTGTTTGAGAAATCCTTATTTGGTTTTTTACCAGAATAATTCAAGAATTACGCCAGCTTTGACCTTTTGAACTTTTTGGGACAAGCCAAAAGTAAGAGAAAAAGAGAAAAGAAAAATGTACAGTGGAAACAGGGTTTTAATTTGGATGTTAATTTATTAATTCGTTCAGTTTTTTTAGGAACATTTCACCTTCAGACCCCCCTATAATCCCCCCCAAGGGAGGGATACACTCTCCTCCGGAGAGT
>CAYTDH010000617.1:0-2790 GCA_964436325.1 uncultured Tangfeifania sp. | reverse complement strand
GTGTTGTTGAGCATGTGTCCCATGTGCAGCACCCCCGTGACATTGGGCGGGGGGATGACAACAGTGTAGGGCTCCCGCTCATCAGGAGTGGAATGAAAAAACTTATTTTCTGTCCAGTATTGATACCACTTATCCTCTATTTGGGCTGCGCTGTATTTGCTTGGAATTTCCATGTTTTTCTTTTTCAGAATGATAACGGTTTTAAAAAATGAAGCACAAAAATAGGAAAAACAAGGCAAAAGTTTATGGATGGTGGTAATGTTTTGGGAAATTGAGAAATTGTTTTTTGTTCGGTGTTCTGTGTTTGGTTGCTCGTTGCTCGTTGCTTGTTTCTCGTTTCTGGTTGATTTGCGAGTGTTGTTTGTATCGCTTCGCTCGGAGAGGAGGAGTTGTCGTGGTTGTCGTGGACGCTTCAAATCATACCCCACATAATAATCTGCGTCTGCTGTTTCCAAATCTCACCATCTTCCTGCCCCTATCGAGGTTTTGTTTTATTCGAATTTGGACGCAAAATTTTGCGTCCCTACGGGCATACAATCAAAGCCGGAATGTGATCGATTAAAATCTCCCTGTCTCACAGTCTTCTCCTTTGCCTTCACGCAAAACATCATAAAAATAAATCATATACATCGGCTTTCAAATTTCCTCTTCAAATCATACCCCACATAATAATCTGCGTCTGCTATTTCCAAATCTCATCATCTCAATACTCACGATCTCACCATCTTCCTCCCCCTACCGCATTCCGTCACAATTTCCCAATTTGACAATTTGACAATTTCCCAATTTGTCCATTTATATAAAAAAAGGCGTTCCCAAACCGGAACGCCTTTCACCAGGGTGTCAAAATCCGTTATTCACCCCATACAATTTGCTTTTTAGCAATGGATATATACTGAACATTGTAGTCTTTGTACATCGAGGCTTCTGCTTCGTAACGGATAGCGAGAACCTCCATAAGGTACGATTCCCCGGTTTGAGCTTTGTTTGCCGGATCAACCCATCCCTCATCTGCGGTGCCAAAAGCAAGGGAGGTCTTGTCATCTTCCAATTGTTCACTAACGAAAATAAGCTGGTCAGATGAATCATACAGCCGGACCAGGTAGGTTTCTGCTCCATCAACACTTTCCCAGAACGTTTCGAATTGCTCATTTTCATAATGGGTGGAATCAATAACTGCAATGGCGAGCTCCTCTTCTTCCAGTTCGTCACTCACCGTAACTGGCGCTTCATCGGCTTGCGTACTTGTGACGGTGAAGATGTAGGTTCCGGTTTCAGGAGTGGTGTCGGAGTATTCTCCCGTTGAAGGAAAGAATTTAAAAACCCGGTTATCCACGGGGTCCTGTTCAAGGGTCCAGGAGGTTCCTGAGGGACCTTCCACGGTGACGGATTCCAACTCTTTATTTCCAAGCACCCAAAAAGCAGCAGCATATTGTTCCTCACCTTCCACTTCGGTTTTTTGCGTAAATACATCGGTCATGGCATCCAGTGGCTCCGGTTCCGGGTCATTCACACAGGAAGTAAAAATAAAGGTTCCCAGAAGGGCGGTCAATACAATTTTGATCATTCGTTTTTTTCTTGTCATGTTATTATCTTTTTTATGAAACTATAAAGAATGATGCCACAAGGGGGAAAAGGGTTGCGTTGGAGGTTAAAAAATTCCATTATTTTGCCGGGTGGAATTTTAATCCGTGCAGTTAATCAAGGCCTTGGGCTCTTTGTTGTTGAGAATCAGCTTTTAATGCAGAGTTTCCTGAAAATGGTTCCTGTGTAGTGGATGAATCAACTTAACCTTTTCCAGGCCAGTAGTTGCGATTCACTTTTTTTTTGCCTGGCATAACTGTAGAATGATTCCCCAATTGTCCATATAAGCAACACTCCGGCCCGATCTCCAATCAAGAGCTTTCTCAAATTTTTTTTGTTCTACCTCTCTGATTGCAAATAGTTTATTCGCTGATTACTTTGAAAAGAATGTCAATTCTTTTTTGGATTGATTTTAGTGACAAAAGAATAAAGAATTCAAAATGGGCTTTCATTTATTTTGAAAGCAAATAGCAAAGAATATGGCTGTTCACAATATTGAAATCATAAATAAACTGAGTCAGGTTGCGGATTTGCTGGATATTAAAGGAGAGAATCAGTTCCGCATCAGAGCATACCGTAATGCAGTCAGGACACTTTCCGGATTTTCCAAAAATATTTCGGAGATGGTTAAAGAGGGAGAGGATCTCTCCTCCATTTCGGGAATAGGAGAGAGCATAAGCGAAAAAATTGAAGAAATCGCGAAAAGCGGTAAACTTAAACAACTCGATAAGTTGAAGAAAGAGATACCCGAATCGCTGATTGAGATCATGAAGCTCGAACAGATGGGCCCGCAGCGTACAAAAATTCTGAATGAAGAGCTGGGGATAGCGTCCATTGAGGATTTAAAAAAGGCTGCAAAAAACGGGGAAATTGAAAAGGTGGAGGGTTTCGGGAAAAAAACAGCCGCGAATATTCTTCAGGAAGCAGAGGCTTATACCCAAACTGGAGGTTCTCCACGCATGAAGCGCAGCGAAGCGGAAAAGCTGGTTATGCCGCTGGTCCATTACCTGGAAGGAAAAATGGAGGATGTCACCCTTGCTGGCAGTTACCGGAGAAAAAAGGAGACGGTTGGTGATATCGATATCCTGGCCACCACTTCCAATCCTTCAAAAGCCATGGAGTCTTTTACCGGTTTCGAGGAAACAGAACGTGTTTTGGCGAAGGGTGAAACCAAATCGTCCATTAAGTTGCGCACGGGATTGCAGG
>CAYTDH010000616.1:0-2797 GCA_964436325.1 uncultured Tangfeifania sp. | reverse complement strand
TTTCCGTTGCTGATGATTTCACGGGTGAAATCGCCACGCTCCAGCAAAATTACATTTACCAGGTTTTTTTCTTCGGTTGGTGGCGCATTATGAGCTACCTGCAACTCATCTTGCGTTTTATTCTTACAAGAATGAAATGAAACATTAACAATTACTAAAACTGTTATCACAATAAATAATGGGGTCATTATTACTTCAGCAATTGTTTTCTTCATGAAATTTGATAGCCTAAACTGATTTGCAATTAAATAAGACAAGATATATACTTTCACTTATCGAGGAATTTCAAATTTTTCAACTATATAATAAAACATTTTTAAAATTAGAAAACTATTCGGAATAGTATTTAGCTCTAATCCGATTTCTAACAAAATTTATCTCATTGTGATTTTTCATCAGAATATAAAGACGTTTAATTTGGTCTTCTCCATACAAAGAACTAATTTTTTTATTGCCCTCGATTACTAATTTATTTCTTTGTTCATGGCCAAAAGAACTAGATTTGTGATGATAAATATAAGTATCCAGCATTATCAATATTTTGTATCCTTGTTTACACGTACGAATACAAAAATCTGTTTCCTCACCATAACCTATCGGGAAATCTTGTTCATTAAAATAGCCAATTTCGTTAAACAATGACTTACGAATAACAATGCAAAAACCATTGACCATGCTAACCTCTGCATATTTTTCGTAAAATTGTTTTTCGATTTCTAAACTAAACGAATCCAGATTAAACCCGGTTGGCAAGGTATTAATGCAATAATTTCCTTCTTTATCGAAAATATAAGGAACTGATTGCCACAATGCGGCATTCGAAAGCGCTGAAGTAATGCAGATATCATTAAATCTGATCATCGGCGCTAACAGCTTTTTTGACCAATTTGGAGTTACAATCACATCACTATTCAATACCATTACAAAATCAGTACTCGCTTTTCTCAAACCTATATTAAGAGATTTAGTATAACCTAATGTAGCGGCATTTGTTATAAGTTTGATATTATTGTATTGCTTGCAATATGTTTCAAGTAGTAATTTTGTTTTAGTTTTAGAATTGTCATTTATCAAAATTATTTCAAAACTCTCCTGTGTGTGTTTAATGATTGAATTTATACATTCCTGAACTTGCAAGTATGCATCTTTAACACAAATTAATACTGAAAAAATGTTATTTTTTGTTTTCATAAATATTTTTCTTGCTTTGAGATAAATGATTATGTTCTCTATATATACTTCCTTCAGGGATACAAACGCTTAGTATTATTTCAGGAAAAAATACTCTTTCAGTTTGTAACATCCTTTCGTTTTGCCCGATAACATTCAGTTCTATATTATTTTCAATTATAACTTCAAATAATTGTCTGTTAGCTTCGTATAATTTCCCGTCAAAGGGAAAAGAATAATCTGCATTCCCCTGAAAAATTTCGTTGGCTGATTCAAAAACTTGTTTGGGTGAAACAAGAAAATTTGGATTCCAAAGAGAAATGACTGCTGAATCTGTTTCATAAACCATTCTTTTGATATATTTTGACTTATGGATACCAGCGTCCTGAAAAAAACCAATTTTTACTTTTTTAGAATGAAGATGTGTTGGAATTTGTTTTGTCATTCCAATTTCATAAATCAGGATATTCGTTTTAAAATATTTTTCAATATATTTTAAAACCAGCTCCAAATTCCTTAATTCCCCTGGTTTAGTCAGAATACAAAACAAAAAGGTTACCTGGGATAAATCATATTTTGGACTATTGTTTATCATCGATTAACTATTTTTTTGTCCATACATGGATTTCTGTTCATTTTATATTCCTTCAAAATATATTTCAATAAACTTTTTAAGAACTTAGCCAAATGTGATGGTTCATAATATCCGGTATTATTATTTGAACTTAGCAGAAAATTAGCCCAATCAAGTAATTGATTAAAATCTTCTTTTTGGGAAATGGGAAACCTGTTCATTAAAGTCAAGTGGAGACGCTGTTCATGATTTGAAACATCTGCCTTAAATAGATTTAGTTGTTTCAAGATGATCCTTCCAACGGCTTTAAACTGATCCGACTTATGTTTTGATGAAATTTGTTCAGGGTGCCTGCGGTAATTCAATAAAACCTCTTGAATATTGGTAACGGGAAATAAGTGCATGGCTTTTACCAAAAAATCATAATCGCCTGCATAACGAAATGATGCATCGTATTTAAGGTTATATTTTTTAAGCAATTCTCTTCGAATAAAAACGGTTGGATGTCTGAACATAATATTGCTCATGGACCATACCTTTATTTCATCGTAATCCTTTGGTGCGGTAATAATTTCATTGCTGTTAAGTACTTGAGCAAAACCACCGCAAAGACCATATTCATAATATGTCTCCATAAATTCGAATTGTTTTTGAATACGACCTGGTAGGGCTATATCATCCGAATCCATAACGCAGATGTACCTGCCACTGGCCAATCGCATTCCTTCATTTCTGGCTGCATAATTGCCTTTATTTGTTTTATTTAAAACAATTTTTATCCGTTGATCTCTAAATGATTCTATTATTTGAGGTGTTGAATCAGTAGAACCATCATCAACTATAATAAATTCAAAATCGGTGAAAGTCTGGGTTAAAATACTGTTTGCCGCATCAGCAACATATTTTTCCCTGTTGAAAACGGGCATTACCACTGATACTTTTGGATTAGTATTTTTCATATATATGGTTTTATAGAATTCAATGCCAAGAATTTATTATTATTTATTTGTCGTTATTTAAGTATTACAACCCTGTCTTAGTTTTTAAACTAAT
>CAYTDH010000615.1:0-2818 GCA_964436325.1 uncultured Tangfeifania sp. | reverse complement strand
TAGTTTTCTGTTTTCTGAACATTGTTTAATTGTTTTCATGGCTTTGAGGCAGCTTTTTGAAGCTGCCTCTTTTTTATTCTTTAACCAGCACCAGCATGGAAATGCCCTCAACCTTTACTTCCCCCGAAACGGAAAGAGCCTCGCCCAGACCAGTCTCACTGAATTCATCTCCCTTCACCATCACCCGGTAGGTTCCTCCGGGAAGCGGAACGACAACCTCCTTCCGGTTGCCGTTAAAGATAAGTGTAATGCTTTTCCATGGGTCACCAAGAGCAGAGCCATCAATGCAATAGCCTACAATACCCATCTTATATTCTGTGCAAAACCGGATGTGCTCCTGCACCTGAGTGGCATGCTCCATGCGGAAAGCAGGATGACCTTTTCTCAGCCGGATCAGGTTTTTATAATAATCGAAAACATCGGTGAATTTTTCCTTGCGATCCCAGTCAAGCTGATTAACAGAATCGGGCGATTTATAAGAATTCCCATGCCCGCCCTTGGTGCGGCAAAATTCAACTCCGGCATGCAAAAACGGAATTCCCTGGGACGTCAGCACCAGGGCGCCGGCAAGTTTCACCATTTTGCGCATCTCCTCATCTGTTGCTTTGGGGCAGCTCAGTTTTAACTTATCCCATAGGGTATAATTATCGTGGCATGAGGCATAGTTGATGCACTGCCATGGATTTTCGGCCCAGGGCTTTTTGGAGGTCTCCACATAATCGTAAACAATCTGGGGATGCTCCACGGCACCAACTACACCGAATTTCACCGCTTCCTCGCGCAAATCAATACCGCTCACAAAACCTTTGGACTTTTTATTGCCATGGTTCCCTTTCAATGCATCGCGAAAATCATCATTAAAAGCTGCAATTCCATAAAGTTCTGAAATGTTTTTCTTAACCGCACGCTTCTCCTCAGGCATCGGACTGGGACCGGCAGCCCACCCCTCTCCGTAAAGGATCAGACCGGGTTTTACTTTATCCATTTCCCGGCGGATAGCCATCATCGTTTCCAGATCGATAATCCCCATCAGATCGAATCGAAACCCGTCTACATGGTATTCTTTAACCCAGTATTTCAGGGAATCAACAATGTATTTCCTGACCATTGTCCGTTCAGTGGCCAGCTCGTTGCCGCACCCCGAAGCATTGGCAAAGTGCCCGTCCTCCTTCTGCCGGTAAAAATAACCGGGTACCGTTTGGTTAAAAACCGACTCTTTGGTGAAATAGGTATGATTGTAAACCACATCCAGAATAACACCAAACCCGGCCTGGTGAAGCCTTTGCACGGTCTTTTTGAATTCTATAATCCGCACGGTGCCATCATGAGGATCGGTTGCATAAGAACCTTCCGGAACATTGTAATTTAGCGGGTCGTAACCCCAATTGTATTTTTCCCGGGGTTTTTCTTCATCCACAGTAAAAAAATCATTCACCGGCAACAGGTGAACATGGGTTATTCCCAGTTCTTTCAAATGGGCAAGCCCGGTGGAAATCCGGTTTTCTGTTTGCGTGCCGTCTTCGGTAAGCCCTAAAAAGGTTCCTTTATTTTCAATTCCCGAGTTGGAAGCAATGGAAAAATCACGGACATGAGTTTCATAAATGATGGGATCGGTCCTTCTTTTCAATTCCGGGCCACGGTCGTCTTCCCAGTTTTCCGGATGCGTTTTTTTAGGGTTGAAGATCATTCCTCTTTTTCCATTCACGCCAACGCAACGTGCGTACATATCGGGGATTTCTGCAAGCCACTCCCCGTCGTTAATGCGGAAAGTATAAAAACGGCCTTCGTAATCACCCATCAAAACAGTAGACCAGGTGCCATTTCCACCTGATTGCAACTGGGTTTTATGAAAAGCCTCACCGACCTTCCCGTCTTTGTATAACCTGAATTCCACCATCCTGGCAGTTGGCGCCCAAATCTTAATAATCGTCTTTTCGGGTGTCCAGAAAACCCCCAGATCATCTCCCTCATAACAGGGATATGTCGAAAAATCAATATGATTAAATCTCCAGTCTCTCATTAAAAATTAAATAACGTTTTTCGTAAAAACACCTGACAGCTCCCAAGCCTTCGACCATTTACCTCCGATACAATAACTTTTGCCCTGGGTAACCTTTTCAGGCTTTTATCGTGTCCGTAAAAACGGTTTAAATCGATATTCAGTGTATGGCTTTGTCCTTTATCCAAAAACAACGGGTAAATGGAAGCATTATTGGTTCCCTTTATCCTGAATTTTCTTTTCAACCAAATACTGCTGAATACCAGCAACGGACGTTCGATGTCCACGGCAGTATTTCCCGTATTTTGAACGGATAACTCCAGATTGTCGGGGTAATACAACCTGTCTTTTACCAGTTGAACAGAAACTTTTCGCTTCCTGAAAAAGAACCTCCGGGCATCCTGGATTTTCTTCCGTGGTTTGAGCGATACCAGCAATCCCACAACCAACACCGCCAGAACAAGCAGAAACCATAACAGCTTATGTCCTTCAGGCCCAATTTCATTTTGCGCCCCGACGGTCGGAGTAAAGGCGAAAAAAGAAGTAATCATCAGCAATTGCTTCATCCCTCTTAAAATTTGGACAAAAATAACAGAATTTTCCGGTTAAATGAGGTTAACTTTCGTTAAGGAGTACCACTGTTTTCTGACGCTTAATATAGCCCGAATAATTCATCTGTCATTTCGAGAGTTTACCCAAAATTTTTTAGGCATAATGAGGGAATGACAGATCTTAGTTTTCCCGGTTATCTCAACGAAGGAGAGATCTGTTGATTCAAGGAGATCATTGCCGTTGGATTTATCCAACGGAGCTGATATC
>CAYTDH010000614.1:0-2825 GCA_964436325.1 uncultured Tangfeifania sp. | reverse complement strand
ATTTTAATTCTTCTTGTTTGTGAATTTGAAGAATAAAAATTCATGGTCGTTTCATCGTTTCAAAGGCTTAACTCCTCCAGGATTTCCTTTCTTATTTTCCTAAAGTTAAGAACATTCAGATCATAATGGTCGAAATTAAAAACAATTCTGGCTGCGATTTCTTTGGCTTTCTCCGGATTCTTAGCTTCCAGCATTTTCAGCAATTCGTAGTCACAAATCCCGTCCCGCATGGCTTCAAGCCGGATGCTGGACAACAGTCTCCCTTCCCTGGGATAAACGATATTCATATCGCCCCCGGGCAAAGTATTTCCGGCATAATTCATATCTGTTGTCATGGTGTAAGGGTCGTTGTGGTAAGGTCTCCAGTGGTTAAGTCCCCAATGCAGGTATCCGGTTATTCCGTAGCGATAATTGATCCAGTGCAAAATCCGTGTTTTTATCAGAGGCTGCTCAATAAACCGGTTGGCAAAATTGCCCTGAGGACCCAGGCAGGTATAAAACCACACCTCTTTCCCTTTTTCCTGTTGTTCCTGATAAAATGCAAAGTCGTCTTTCAGAAAGTTGAGCTGGGGCACCCAAACATCAATGGACCCGTCCAAATCGCTGGAGTGACAAGCCTCCACGATTTTAACTCCCGGGATCAAACCGCGCACGAACTCAGATATTTCAGCATAGGATTCTTTATTTGAATTGATAGGTTCGTCGGCAATATGCTGCATATAAATATCCAGCCACCCGTTTTCCTTCAGATTCTCAATGAGAGCCGGAAAAAACTGGGTATAAAAGTTCCGGGCTTCTTTCTCGTTAACATTGTAATCTTTCAATTCCCACTCGCCATTGCTTTTTTCGGGCACTTTCACGATAAATGGGCCTCCCCAGTTTTGGGGAAGCCGCCCCCCGATGTGTCCTCCTTCGATGTATTCAGCACAACCTGCATCGCGCATCAACTGAACCATCCTGTTGAAATTGGAAAAATCAAAATTCCATGTATCGTCTGTCCTGCTGAATTCTGTCAGGTCCAATGGTCTTAAGAGCACAACATTCTGGCGGTATTCAGCCATGATATCGGCCAGTATTTTTGCATATTCCCAGTAATCATCGGAATATTTCTCCAGAACAGTATCTTTATTTAAAAGGTCCAGCCGCTCAAAACTGAACCAATTGGTTACCAGCAGGCTTGTTTTATCGATGACCGGCGGATAAACTTTAATGCTGAAAGGTTTTGACCGTTCAACCTGCCGGTTATTGATCTCACCGGTCAGGGTAATACGTCCTTCATACCGGCCGGGTTCCGCATCCCGGGGTATTTTTACGGTCACCCAAACCGGCCGTGTCATAGCCGGGGGAACATTGATGATGCTGTCATCCAGAATAGGGTCAGGATAGTAGCCCGAGGCCGTTTTCAAATAATCCCTGCCCGGATTCGGGGTGGGCCGGTCAACCGGAACATAACCCACAAATCCGGTTTTTACTTCCAGGGGCTGGGTGGAGCCCATGGCGGGAACATTGGTGGTTACCTGCAGGTTTTCCAGTGCCATACCCGAGCGGACAACAAACTGGAAGGAAGCGTGCTCCCCCCTGGCCACATCGGCATGAGCCACTTTTTCAGGAAAATAGGAAGACTCAGGGAATACTTTTTTGAGTGGATCAACATACTCAAAAACAACCTCATTGCTGTAATCGGAACACCCGCTTAACAACCAAAAGAGGGAAATAATTAGGATTGGAATGCTTTGTTTCATGATTATTATTTTTTGTTTCAACCAAATCAAAAATAGTTTTTACTGATATACGCGGACCCAATCAATAATAACCCGGGCGGGAAGGTCACCCGGATCGATTTCGCCAACCCAGCCACCGCCCAATTGTTGGTCGAGCATCACATAAAAAGGTTGATCAAACGGCCATTGAGCAGGGTCTGCATCCTCCAGTTTCGGATACTCATAGCTCGTTTTCCCGTTAACCGTATAAACCAGTTTATAGGGGTACCACTCCAGCCCAAAAACATTGAAACCGGATGGATTAAAACCGGCTTTTGAAAAATAGGGAGGATTGTCGCGTTGCTTCATATCGATGGTCCAGTGTGAATGAGTGGTCTGATATACCGAATCTTCAAAATTCAACCGTTCCATGATATCCATTTCTCCATTCCGGTGGGGCAGATCTCCATGTATCTCCTTTTCTGACAACATCCAGAATGCCGGCCAGGAACCTTTTGCTGCCTCCAGTTTTGCCCGGATCTCAATTTTACCGTATTGAAATGCAAATTTCCGTTTACTCTTTACGGCGCCCTGCAAAAAAGGCCTCGGGTCAGCCAGGGTATCTTTATTGACCTTGCCATACAAAACAAGCATTCCGTCTTTGAATTCATACAAATCAGCATCGCCGGTTGTGTAGCTGAAGCAGTTAATATTGTTTATATCTTTCCACTTGTCGGCATTCTGAAGCCATTCCTGTCTGGTCATTCCAAAATCCAGGTCTGTCCAGCGGTCAATTTTTGTCCATTTGGTGGTATCCAAAAAGGATTCATTGAATTCATCCTGCCAAACCAGTTCCCATTTTCCGGGAGCGGCATGCCGGCCTTCTTTCTGAATATACATGTATCCATCCTGCAACTGATAGGGTTTGTGGCAGCCTGTAAAAACAAATAATATTGCCACGAATGAAAGGAAAAGTGAAAATTTACCTTTACTAAGGGTTTTCGAAAATTGGAGAAGATGTAAACGCATTTTTAAAATTTTTTATTGAATCCATTCCAAAAAGTTAAAAACTTAAGGGTGTGTAATGAATTAAGTTAGCTGATAAACATTTTTAGATTTCATTTA
>CAYTDH010000613.1:0-2829 GCA_964436325.1 uncultured Tangfeifania sp. | reverse complement strand
ACCGGAAGCTCCTGGTCCACCATTGCCACCATTGGAATTGCCCTGCTGGGTATTGGAAAAGCACTGGGTATGAACGAAGCGGTTGTTGCCGGGGCGATCATCAGCGGAGCCTATTTCGGCGATAAAATGTCTCCCCTGAGTGACACCACCAACCTGGCTCCTGCCATGGCCGGAACGGACTTGTTCACCCATATCCGGTACATGGCCTATACTACCGTTCCCTCGATTGTCATCACACTCATCCTATTTGTCATTATCGGTTTCAGCTACGATTTTTCAGGTGCCACAGCAAATGTTGGAACCGTAAAAACGGCCATCGAAGGCACTTTTAATACATCCCCCCTGCTCTTTTTCGTCCCTGCCCTCCTTTTGACCATCATTGCCCTGAAGGTTCCTCCACTGCCCGCCCTGTTAACGGGAACACTGCTGGGCGGTATTTTTGCCGTTATTTTTCAGCCACAGGTCATCCGCGAAGTTTCGGGTATCGTCGAAAGTTACACCCAGGCTTCTTACATTTCGGTTATGCAGGCGATGTTTGGCGATGTCTCTCTGACCACTAAAAACAGCAGTGTAAACGAACTGTTGACTACCTCGGGGATGCGGGGAATGCTCGATACCGTTTGGCTGATTCTTTCGGCCATGGTTTTCGGGGGGATAATGGAATCGGCAGGTTTGCTGCGCAGGATAACCCAGCCCATTGTCCGCTATGCCAAAAGTACGGGCAGCCTGGTGGCTTCCACAGCAGGAACATGCCTGTTTTTCAATACCACGGCCTCTGACCAGTACCTTGCCATCGTGGTTCCCGGACGGATGTTCCGCGAAAACTTCGAAGAAAAAGGATTAAAGCCCGAAGTATTAAGCCGTACCCTGGAAGACAGCGGAACCATGACCTCCGTGCTTATTCCCTGGAATACCTGCGGGGCAACCCAGTCACGGGTGCTGGGCGTGGCCACCACCGATTACCTGCCTTATGCCTTTTTTAACCTCATCAGTCCGCTCATGACCATCCTTTTTGCTTACCTCAACATCAAAATCAGGCGGACAAAAGGAAAAGAGGATTCGAACAGCGATATTCAGAAGGAAAATTAACAAATTGGTTATCTTTGTTCCATGCCCGGATTTCTCGAACAGGAAATAAAATTTCTGCCCGGCGTAGGGCCAAAACGCGCCGAACTGCTGGGTAAAGAGCTAAATATTAAAACATTTGGCGACCTGATCGCTCATTTTCCCTACAAATACATCGACCGGACCAAATTCCACAAACTATCGGAGATCCATGCCGATATGCCTTACATTCAGGTAAAAGGGAAGATTCAGACAATGGAAATGGTTGGGGCCGGAAGGAAACAGCGCCTGACCGCCCTTTTTTCTGACGATACCGGGAGCATTGAGCTGATTTGGTTCAGAGGGATTAAATGGCAAAAAGAGAACTTACAGATCAATAAAGAATACATCGTTTTCGGGAAACCAACCTCTTTCAAGGGCCAATTCAATGTGGTTCACCCTGAAATGGAAGATCCGGAGGAGAAGCAGTTGAACCCTTCGGGTTTATTTCAGGGGTATTACCATACCACCGAAAACATGAAAAAGAATTACCTGAACTCCAAAGCCATTCATAAACTGCAACTTAACCTTATTCACCAGGCCAAAGGAAAAATCAAAGAAACCCTTCCCGCCCCTGTAATTAAAAAACTGCGGCTCACTTCCCGGGAAGATGCCCTGATTTCCATCCACAAACCCGAAAATACCGCTTGTTTAAAAAATGCCCGCTTCCGGTTAAAATTCGAAGAGCTTTTTTTAATTCAGTTAAAAATCCTCTCGCTGAAGCACCATCGCGAGAATAAATTCAAAGGTTACCGTTTCCCGGAAGTGGGACGCAACTTCAACCTGTTTTACAAGAATTTTTTACCGTTTGATCTCACCAATGCCCAGAAAAGGGTCATCAGGGAAATCAGGCGCGATGTGAACCGCGAGATTCAGATGAACAGGCTTTTGCAGGGGGATGTTGGAAGCGGAAAAACCCTGGTGGCCCTAATGACCATGCTATTGGCTATGGATAACGGCTTTCAAAGCTGCTTGATGGCCCCCACCGAAATCCTCGCGCAGCAACATTATCAATCCATTACCCGGTTTTTGGAAGGAATGAATATTGAAACCGGACTTCTTACAGGCTCCACAAAAGCCAGGGACCGGAAAGAGCTTCATGAATCACTGGCCTCGGGAAAACTGGCATTATTAATCGGAACCCATGCGTTGATAGAAGATGTCGTGGCGTTCAAAAACCTGGGACTGGTGGTCATCGACGAGCAGCACCGCTTTGGCGTTGCCCAGCGGGCAAAATTATGGCAAAAGAATGATCTCATCCCTCCCCATGTACTGGTCATGACAGCCACTCCCATTCCCCGTACCCTGGCCATGACGCTTTACGGCGACCTGGATGTTTCGGTCATTGATGAACTGCCCCCCGGGAGAAAGGCCATCGAAACCCTGCATTTTTTTGAAAACCGGAGAAAACAGGTGAATCAATTCCTGAAACAGCAAATTCAAAAAGGCCGGCAGGTATATATTGTCTATCCTTTGATCACCGAATCGGAAAAAATGGATTTAAAGAATCTGGAAGAAGGGTTCAGACATATCTCCGAAGCTTTTCCCGGCGTAAAGATTGGCATGGTTCACGGCCGGATGAAACCGGCACTGAAAGAAGAGGCCATGAAAAAATTCAAAGTGGGCGAAACCAAAATAATGGTGGCTACCACTGTCATTGAAGTGGGTGTAGATGTGCCCAATGCTTCGGTGATGGTTATTGAAAGTGCCGAACGGTTCGGATTA
>CAYTDH010000612.1:0-2839 GCA_964436325.1 uncultured Tangfeifania sp. | reverse complement strand
AGATTTCCCTTTTTTATTTTTTGCAGATAACCGCCAAAGTATCAATCCTCCCTTTTCAGCATCCGAATCATATAATCGTTTAAACTCTTCAAAATCATTCTGCTCAATAGCCTTGAACATTTTTTGTGAAGTAAAATTTGCCGTTTGGATACGGGAAATATCTTCCATTTCTGAATAGTAGCTATTTTCCCATTCGTCTTTTTTGTCCATTTCAAATTGGTTCATTTTATTAATTCCATCTTTTCCATAGTGCCAGTCCATTTATCATATCTAATATAACTTTCGACTTCATACCTATGCGCATACGCATAAATTAAAGATGCAATGATTAATCCTGCTGCAATAATTATCGCTGGAATTAAATTACTTTTTGTCTCGTTCATGTTTAATAAAGTTAATTTGAATATTTATTTTGTATGTTTTTATTCAAGAGTTTATTGTACTTCTTGCCATCCATCCTTTTTTTGTGTTATAAATTTTACTGACTGGCCAGCCGTTCTTGCTAGCATGTTCCTTATAAGTGCTTATAGCAAAACCTCCTATGATTGCGATAATTGAAGAAAGGATATAGGTGTTCATGGTGTTTTTGAAGTGTTTTTAAAAAATCAAACATCTTTATGAATCAGGTCGATATGCACCGAGGCAAGAGATTTTGGCGCAACAATCCTGAAAACTATCAATTCGCTAATTTTTACTTTCGGAAAAAGTTGATGAAATAACTCCTTGCCCATTTTCAGGGCCTCTTCGTTGGAAATCAGTTTGTAATTTTTACTTACAATCGAAATAACCTTTCCTGTGTCCTTATTGCACACCAGTCTGTAATTTGGCAGTTCTTTCCCTTTAGTTTTTGTTATATCAGCAGAATCGGGAGATGCATACAATCTATTCAACTGAACATCGAACAACACATCGTCGAGCCGGTCAACCGGTTTGTTAAAGTCTATTGGTATCATTTTTTATGTTTTTAGGTTGATGAAATATTTTTCCATGAATAAATGCTTCCACATCATCTTTTGAAATGCCATATTTCTTTAGCCGCCGGACAATAAAATTGGTATCGTTCGCCAACGTGGAAAATGCACTTTTAAATTCATGATGAAGCTTATTAAACTCAATTTCTTGTTCTGTATAACGCTGTGACAGTCTTAGAACATCAGCAATTCCATAATTTACCGGAAGGTCGATGCTGCGTAATATACTGTCATCTTGAAAAAACCATGTTGTAACAATAACCGTACTTTCATTGACTGTCATAAAATTATCGCCAACAGCTATTTTGGTTTGTATTCTGGGCCGGTCGTTAATCAAATGTAAAAAATAGGCAAATGAAATAGTAACCCTTCCAGGACCGTTCGCTTCACAGTATAATGATTTTCTGGCTCCTTCAACCGCAAACTGTACTTCATTTGTTTTAATGGTAATTTCACAATAAGGGCGATCCTCCCTCCATGTGCTTTTCAATCCTGCTTTCAGGAATTTCATGGCCTGTCTTCAATCTTTTGTTTTGCAAGAAAATCTTGCTTTTACGGAGCCTTCTGAGGAAATCAAACTCATAACAGTTCATTTTGGGTTTGTTAGTTTTTTTTGTACAGCAAGGGCGGTATAATCAGTTGATGCATTTTCGGGACCATCGGTAAAAATGGCAATTAGCAGCTGTTCATCAGACATAAAAAGTCCTTGTGTTTTTGAAAATATTAATCCCATAGTATTTTAAAGAGTGGTGAAAGAATTTGGGAGATAATCATGCCATGTAATCTTTTTCAGTTTTTTAAAGTTCTGGTCGATGAAATTAATTATTATTTCGTCATTAAAGGTACAAAGTGTAAATTAAAAATCAAACTTATGTTCTTTGTTTTTAAATTTTAGACTCAACTCAGCATGCTCATTAAATCTAGAAACAAATTCTTTTTCAATGCGTTCATTGCACCACTTTTTTCGAGGATAAGTGCATAATGGATTATTTTTTTCATCTCTTCCGATTTTAGTCTTTACAGGTTAATGTCAAAATCTGTAAAATGTCACCCTTCAAAACTTATTTTTTTTGATAATTTTGAACAACCAACACAAAAAAAATCAAAATGTGTTATCTAAATGGAAAACCAATTGAAATATTTTCGGGTCTGGCAGATGATATGGATGGAATACTCCTTCCTAGGAGTGTAAAAAATGGTTATTTAAATAAAGTGACTTACGAAGGTTATACGAGATTTGATTTTCAATACATAAATAAAAGAGGATATAAAACAACCATTGAAGGAATTAATTTTACCTTCAATCATCAGATAAATACATTTGACAAAATTATTTCTAATTTGCTTCAAAGCAATGTTCATTTAGAAGTTGTGCTGGAAACGATAAAAAAAATGGATGTTGAAGATAAAAGCCTTAAAAAATGGAATAAAATGATCATGGATTTAATAAAGAATAAAAACATTGCCTGATTGTTTTACAAAGCAGACGGGATCAGTATGGTTCATCAAACGTTACTAACACCACAACCCCCAACTAAAACCCATCTCTAAGCCCCACCAATAAAAAGATTGGGCGCATGGATTTAGGAATAGCTGAAAGTTATTTTTTAATCTGAGTTTCCTACAGAACCAACACATTATTCATTAATAATATTTCCAAACAAAATGTTTTACAGAAACCTTACGCCCATACACCCAAACCTGCATTAATAAAGGGAAAACTATGGATTTAATGTGGGGGTAATGGGTTTATCTTTATTTACCCTCGACAATACTGATATTTCAACATCTCTAAAAAATCTTCTTAGTAATCCTAAAAGAATATTTTATTAATTAATTGATAATCAATTATTTATATTTGTTTTTCT
>CAYTDH010000611.1:0-2842 GCA_964436325.1 uncultured Tangfeifania sp. | reverse complement strand
GAAATGACAGGTAAATTTTATCTGTCATCTCCGCATTATGCTCAAAATTTTTTTTGAGTAACCTCTCGCAATGACAAACCTTGGTTGGATATAAAATTAGTGTGGCCGGATAATGCGCTGAATCTTTCGATTATTCAGTCTCCCGGAATAAACCAGCAGGGAATACCGGAGCTTCAGGGGGCTTGAAGTGGAAAGAGCTATGGTTTCTCTTCCGGGATAAACGGCATTTTGCATGCTGTTTTTGGCCCTGAGAATCCAGGGCTGAGGATAACCGGGGTTTTCAGGATGATCGATAATGACGACCCCCCCTTTTCGGCCTCCTTTTTCCATACTTCCTGAAATATGGATAAATCCTTTGGATTCAACAGGTGTTGTTTGGGGCTCAACAGGACCATCAACTCCAGAAAATTCAACATCATCGGGCAAAACAATACGTGTGGAAAAACCGCTGTACCCCTTTTCATTTTCGGCTCCGCCGATAGTGAGGCCATCTTCCAAAGCCAACAAATGAATTTCAAAATCGATACGCCGGTAATTATGTTGCTCAGGGTGAATTGTAACCTGTGAATTCTCGCGCAAATAGGGCAACTTCTCTCCGTTTTTCATCCATTGTTTCGATTTCCATTCCACGGTTGTTTTCAAAACAGCCTTTCCCTCATTTCGAAGGAAATATTCCACTTCGGTTACATTCTGCTCAAAATCTTTTATTTCCCAGGGGTCGCCAATGCGTTTCCCATCAATCCATACCTGATGCCATGCCCAGAAAATACCGCGGTGGTGTAAATGATCGGCCGGGAAGTCCTCCGTTAAAACAGCCCCATCAACTCCCCATAAAGGATGAATATAGTGGCAGCGTTCATACTTCCCCTGATAACTTTGGGGTTGGGACTGATAAAAAAGGACCTTTTCCCCATTTTCGGTAAATAAAAACCCTCCATCACCCTTTTCCATAGTCACTTGTGCTGACAATGAAAAGAGCGTGAATATCAAGAAAAAAATACTGAAAAAATGCTTCATAAGGTAAATTTGATTAATTTGAGAATTGGTTAAAGGCACCATTCAGCAAACCCCTTTCCAGGACGAAGATGGAACAAGACGCTTCCAACAGACATCTATAAAGAATTTCTTCTTTTCACTTCTAAGGGATTTCAGGGAAATGAGAAAATCAGGAATATGAGAGCAAAGAAAAACAGGTTAAACAAAAGAAAAAGAGAATTTCCCAATGAGCCGGGAAATTCTCCTGATTTTTTACAAAGTGGGTTCCCATCCAGGTTGATAGGAGCGCCCCCACAATTCCATAGCCTTCCTGTCATACATCCGTCCGGTTTTTTCGTCAATATCAAATCCTTTTCCGATGCGGTAAGCCACATTGGAATAATGAACCATAGCCATACTCACGGCAGCATCATCAATAGGAGCATTTAAAATGGCTTTACCCCTGATTCCGTCAAAAAAGTTTTGAACATGGGTTGTGGTCATGTCTCCGCCACCGCCAAGAGCGGTTCCAGCTTCGTTGGAAGCAGATTCGTTATCTTTAATTTTTTTGCCATTGCGGTCATAGAGAATATATTTACCACGATCCACAAAGACAGCCCCTTCGCTGCCATAGATGATGGTTCCACGGCCACCGCCATAAGTATCATAACCATTCCTGCTTTTTCCATCCCATTTGATAACCTTATTCCCGGAAAACCGGAAGGTGGCATCCATGGTATCATACATTTCCCAGCCATCATCAACAAAATGGCGCTTGGCCGCTTCCACATCCACGTGTAGCGGGAAATCGACCTGCAAAGCCCAGCGGGCAACATCCAACTCATGGGTAGCATTATTGCCGGTTTCGGCCGTTCCATAATCCCAGCCATACCAATGCCAATTATAATTCCATGTTTCACTGGTATAGTCACGACGTGGTGCCGGCCCCTGGAAAAGTGCCCAGTCGAGCCCCTCGGGAACAGGTGCTTTTTTCTGCACCGGCACCTCTCCACGGCGATTGGTGTAAAAAGCTACAGCCTTATAGGGAGTTCCAATAATGCCATCGTGAATTTCCCGGATGATTTCAATGGTATGATCAGAAGAGCGCTGCTGGTTGCCCATCTGAACCACTTTATTGTATTTCTTTCCCGCTTCCACCAATATTTCGTTCTCGAACATATTATGGCTGCAGGGCTTCTCTACATAAACATGCTTACCTCCTTTAATGGACATAATCGATCCCGGTGCATGCCAGTGATCGGGCGTTGCATGAAAAACAGCATCCACATCTGGATCATCAATTACCTTTCGAAGGTCATTGACTAAATCGGGTTCATAATCGATGTGCTTGGCAAAATTTTTGGCAGCCCGCTCACGCTGGCTTTTCATTACATCGCAGAGATATAGCAATTGAACATTACTCTCTTTGAGAGCTACAGGCTGATAGAAAGCACCCAGTCTGCGTCCCAGACCAATGATAGCGACATTCAGTCTTTCATTCGCACCAATAATCCGGCCATAACTTTTCGCCGACATTCCCATAACCGAACTGCCTGCTGCCACTCCCGCAGCCCCTGCAGTAACCTTTTTTATAAAATCTCTTCTGTTTGAACTCATATTCCAATAATTTGTGTTAATAAATCGCTGATAAAAAACCTTTCCCATTAAAAAAGTTCATGATTCGGAGAGCCCGCAATCATATCCATTTTGCCATTCGCGAATGGTTAAAAGCCTGATCAACAAGGGCCTTGCTTCGCATATGAAAAATCCACCACCAGAGAGGGTTATTCCCTTGTTTTGGCAAAAAGTAAGGGCACCCTGAAGGGTAGCTTTCAAAAGATTTCTCCTGTTCCCCATTGCTATAACG
>CAYTDH010000610.1:0-2846 GCA_964436325.1 uncultured Tangfeifania sp. | reverse complement strand
GAAAACCTGACTGGATAAAGCATTACCTTTGCACCGCAAATTTAAAACGAAAAAAATGGCATTGAAATGTGGGATAGTGGGTTTGCCCAATGTTGGAAAATCCACACTTTTTAATTGTTTATCGAGTGCGAAAGCTCAATCGGCGAATTTTCCTTTTTGCACCATTGAACCCAACATGGGAGTTATTACTGTTCCTGATGAGCGGTTGATCAAACTGGCTGAAATTGATCATCCACGGAAAGTTATTCCCACCACGGTTGAGATTCTGGATATTGCCGGGCTGGTGAAAGGAGCCAGTAAGGGTGAAGGTTTGGGGAATCAGTTTTTGGCCAATATCCGCGAGACCGATGCCATTATTCATGTATTGCGTTGTTTTGAGAATGAAAACATTGCCCATGTTGACGGTTCGATTCATCCGGTTAGAGATAAAGAGGTTATTGATACTGAGTTACAGTTGAAAGATTTGGAAACCATTGAGAACCGCCTTGAAAAACTGCAAAAGCAGGTGAAGCATAGTCCTGATTTGAAGTCGAAAAAGGAGCTTGAACTGGCTTTGCGTTACCGCAGGGTGCTTGAAGAAGGGCAGTCGGCACGTACCCTGGAGCTAACGGCAGAAGAATGGAAGATTGCCCGTGACTTTTTTCTGTTGACCAATAAGCCTGTGGTTTACGCCTGCAATGTGGATGAATCCTCTGCCAAAACGGGGAATAAATATGTTGAAGCGGTGCGGGAGGCCACCAGGGATGAGGATGCGGAATTGCTGATTATTGCAGCAGCCACCGAGGCTGATATTGCCGAGCTGGAAACCTATGAAGAGAAACAACTGTTTCTTGAAGAGCTTGGATTGGAAGAACCGGGGGTCAACAAACTGATCCATTCGGCTTACCGTTTACTCAGGTTGCAGACTTTTTTTACCACTGGTCCTGATGAATCGCGGGCCTGGACTTTTACTGAAGGCACCCGGGCACCCCAGGCTGCCGGCATTATCCATTCCGATTTTGAAAAAGGGTTTATCCGGGCTGAGGTGATTAAATACGATGATTATGTCCGTTTAGGTTCGGAACATGCCTGTCGTGATGCCGGAAAAATTGCCATCGAGGGAAAGGAATATGTTGTGAAGGATGGCGATATTATGCATTTTCGGTTTAATGTGTGAAAAGGGGGAAATTGATAAATTGGCAAATTGTGAAATTGTTAAATTGTTAAATTGAGAAATTGAGAAATTGTGAAATTGATGAATTGATTTTGATGATTTATATGCCGCAGGGACGTAAAATTTTGCGTTCATATTCGAAATTTGGAGACGCTGATTATTATTAAAGAATATGAAGACGTTGTCGTTGGTGTCGTTGTTTAGGTGAAGGGAGGTTTTGGGGTTTCGCTTCGCTTGGAGGAGGTGTTCGTTTTTCGCTACCAATGACAGATTTTCACAAACAACTCATAATGAGAGAGTTCGGAGATTCGCACTCTGGTGTCATTTCGAGACTCCACCCAATTTTTTTAGGCATGATGAGGAGATGACAGATTAGTTATTCCTGTCACCGTCCAAAGAACTGTCATTTCGATCCGCCGCCTGGCGGAAGGAGAAATCTCTCGATATTTCAACAGATTTCTCCTCCTGCGTCGTCGAAATGACACAGAATGCGATTTCCTAAATACCCTCTTTGTGAGTTATTTATAAAAATCTGTCATTGGCAGATTGCGCCCAAAAAAAAATTTGGGTAGGGACTCACAAAGGCGTGATGGCGCAGAGGAGGGGGGCTTTTTTCAGGTGTAAAAAAAATGGCCAAAAAAAGGCTGACTGCTTTTGCGGTCAACCTTAAACCAATTTAAATTTTGCTTTTAACGTTGTGGCTGAACGTCGCTCATGTCTTTCACGATGCCGTTTTTGTCCACTTTTATCTGCACATCTTTAGCGATTTCGAGAACAACGGTCGTTTCTTTAACCTCAATCACTCTGCCGTAAATTCCTCCGGTGGTTACAACTTTATCGTTTTTAGAGAGGCTTTCCCTGAATTTTCGGACTTCTTTCTGGCGTTTCATTTGCGGACGGATCATAAAAAAATAGAAAACGACCACAATTAACAGCAAGGGTAAGAAACTCATGAGTGGATTCGCATCCTGTCCTTCAGGCTGCGTCATTAAAATTACATTCATCATTGTATTCGATTTTAAATTATTTTACTTCAATTTCTTTTATTTTATTGTACAAAAATAGCCAATTGTTTTGGTTTTTCAGTATTTGACTATGCTCATTATTAGAATTCCGGGAAAAAGCTTTTGTTCTATCCCTTTATTCTCCGATGAGTCCACGACCTAATTTATGAATATTTCCGGTTTTCCGGAGATCTTTTAATGTCTTGTCCAGTATACCGTTGATAAAATTGCGGCTTTTTTCTGTACTGTAATATTTAGATATTTCGATGTATTCGTTGAGCGATACTTTGGTTGGAATGGAGGGAAAGTAGAGGAATTCGGTGATTGCGAGCTGCATGATGAGAATATCCATAAAGGCAATCCGGTCCATGTCCCAGTTGCGCGAATGTTCTTTCACGAGTGCCCGCAATTCATCATGGTTTAAGATGGACTTGCGGAGCAGGTCCCGGGCAAACTCCCTGTCATCTTCATCTTTGAAAAGTGGCATCAGCCTTTGGTCTGATCCCGAATAGGGTGTGAATTTTTTCAGGGTTTTGGATATCATGGAAACAACAAATTCAACATCATCGTTCCAGTAGATGCTTTGTTCTTCCAGGACCTCATGCAGGTCTTCGGCCAGCAAAATAATTTTGTTGAAAATTTTGTCCACGAATTTCCGGTCATCGAGAAATGACCGGTTGGAATCGGAC
>CAYTDH010000609.1:0-2855 GCA_964436325.1 uncultured Tangfeifania sp. | reverse complement strand
TCACGGCAAATGGTACCTCGAGGAATGGCAAAGGATAAAGGACCAGGAAGTAAAAAAAGAAGCGGATAAACAGTATTGTCCGGTATGTGAAAGCGAATTTGACGGCTATTGTTGTAAAACATGTGAATACGATATTTGGAAAGATTTAGAAGAGCATAAGAAGCGATACGAAGAAAATAAGATCATAGAAGCGGATCCAGATTCACGCAAAGCGATTCTGATACAAATACAGCGTACCGAGAAAACCGTTGAAATAATAAAGAATTCTCCGGTTGGTAGTAAGGATTCTCTTGAATACTGGGAAGGGCAGCTTGAGGAGCTTCACCTAAAACTTGATGTACTCGATTCAAAGGATCCGGCAACACAGCAACGAAAAGAACCGGCCCTGATATTCTGATTACTCACGAACAATGGATAAAATACGCATAGAATTTGTAAGCGAAGATTTACAAGGGGGTACATACGTCATGCATACAGTAGAAACAGGGGGTAAAACTCCGATTTTAAAAAATATCAACAAACTCAACACCTTAGAAGGCACCAGAGAATTCTACCAGGAAGTTATCGAGCTATTTGCAACGGCCGGCATCTCGGAAAACAACCTGCGGGCATTATGCTACGCACTGTCCGGCTATCTTCAATACTGGCGGCTGATTAAGGATGTGGAAATAGAAGAGCGAATAGACGCGATAGAGGAGCGGCTCAATGAAAAAAACACGGGTTAAGAACCTGGAGAAGAAACTTCCGACAAAGTTTCCGCGGATTCTTTTCGAGGTAGACGGGAAGTATTACGCGGATAGGGGCGTAGAAGTCGACCGGGGCGAACTTGATACCTCGGAAACTCTGATTATCTTTCGGGGCATAGAGCCGCCGGAATGATATACAGATTACAAGACAACAATAAATAAAGGAGACATTTATGGAATCGACAGAGAGCGATTACAATGACCTGTCAAGGGATGAGCTTGTGGACCTTCTTGTTCAAACGAAGAAGGCACAATCCGGCTCAGACAAGACGGTCAAAAAACAGAGAGAACAGATTGAGGAACTCGAGGGCAAGTTGAACACCTTCGGTCAGGACGGCACACAGCTGCAGAATGCGGCAGAGCAGATTAAAGAGCGTGAACGGTTGGTACAGTTAAAAGAGGCAGGTATCAGTTATGCCCTTGAACACAATATACCTGCGCAGATCGGGGCAATGATCGCAGCAGGAGCAGGAGACGTGAAGCAAACACAAGACGGTATTGATACTGTTATCGAGCAGATCGACCTCATCGCCGGGGAACGTACGGATACCGAGATAAAGGATCGGTTCGGCGATGGACATAAACCGAAGGCGGTAGACAGTAGTCCAGTAAGGTATCCAGAAACGTATGAAGAGCTTTTAGGCTGGGACTTTCAAAATAACCCGGTAGACGGCGCAACCATAAATGAATTGGTAGATGAGGCAACGGACCGCGGAAAAGAAAAGAAGAGGCTTGCACCAAGGCTAAGGAGGAAAAAATAATGTTAGACAAAGAGAGCAAAGATTATTGGATATCTCTAGCAGCTGAAAGCCAGGAGTACACGAAGGACCCGGCACTGCGTATTGTGGTCGAGGGTTACCAGAAAATGCGGGACTATGAGCAGCAAGCAAAAAACAAGGGTTACGATACACAATACACACAACAGATCCGGCAGAAAATGAGCGGCCTTATTCAGAATGAATACCAAAGGAAAGTCCAGGACCTCGCAGGAAAGTACCGGCAGGAGCGGGAACAGCTTATTGACAAATACTATGAAAAGAAGGCGAAAAGCGCTGATGCTGAAAACCTGCGGGAACGGGACCTGAAACGTAAATATCAAGCTATGCCTGTTGAGGATCGGGACAAACTAGCCGGAGCTTGGAAGCGGGGGGAGAAGAAACTTTCTCCGGTTGAGATTCGCACGCTGGCAGAGAACGTCAGTCAAGAGATGCGGGAACTTATGCAGCCGGAGCTGAACACGAACAAAGAATTGACAGAGCCTTACATGGCCGAAGCGGACATAGCTACTGTTGACCAGAAAACTAGATACTATGAAGACATAAAACCGGGGACATTCAAGTACCAGATCAGCGAAAAAGATGGTGATACGATGGAATGGCCACTCGGTGAATTTTTTGGATAAAGGAGAAAAACATGACGTCATGGGAAAAAACAGACTACAGTCGCATAAATACTATCTTCAGTGAAATACTGAAAAACCTCGGCAGGAGGGCGGAGAAAGGCGGGGAAACTCCCGAACTATCGGCGCTTCAGGCAGTGTACAACCGCTATGAAGAATTCCTGAATGAATACGTGAATTAACACACCGTTCAACATGGTGACCCGGTATTCCTACGTTGTAGGTAACGCCGGGCACCTATTTTTATAGCCAGCGGAAAACCCGCGCAACCTTGAGGGTAGTTGACCGTTTTACGGCGCTGCCCTCTTTCGTTCTTTGAAAACATAGAGAAGGGTATAAAAGGGGTAAACTCTTTAAATAGGTACCTCCAGCAAGCTCTCACGGCATTTTTGAGCATATGTTGTAATAATGTGTTTTATGTCGTGGAGGGTAAAAACTCTTAATATTGACAATCCTCAGGGCAATAAAAAAGCCCCGCCGAAGCGGGGCAGGGAGAGGGCCTCCCAGTCAAGCATGGACAGGCATACAGCGAATTCTGCTTATCACCTCCTCTACTTTGGTATCAGGAGAACGAACTACAGCAAGCGTTCCCAATTCGACAAGCGTTCCCTTATCAACGCCTAGCCTCTCTGCTTTAGCCTGTAGTTCCCTTAACAACTGTACCTGATTTAGCATATCTCCCTCCTCAAGGAAAAGTTTATTTATACCGA
>CAYTDH010000608.1:0-2868 GCA_964436325.1 uncultured Tangfeifania sp. | reverse complement strand
TCAAGATAAGAAATCCATGGTTTTGTGTAGGGAATTTTACTCATGGGGTTTAAAATAAAAAGCTCACCCTGAGCGCGCTGATCTTACGGGAAGCGGGGTAAGCATGTTGATACAAATATACAAAACAAATATTGACATTGTCAATAAAAAAGTACAATTTATACAGAAATTGAACAAAAAAGCTCATAGAAAACAGGTATTTAGCTGCATAAACCATTAGCTTTCACGGAAATTAGTTCTTATTTTTCTCTATTTCCTCTTGCACCCAATCCATCTCATCAAACAGTTTCAAAATGTTGTCTTTAGTTCGGTAGGTGCCATATTTATTCATGTCTTTGCGTTTTACAATGGGGAAGGTTTCAAGGATGTAATCAAACTCCTCCCGGCTTAAGCCATACAAATACCCGTAAATAGCGTCCAATTCACATTTTAATTGGAAACGTTCTTCTTTGTTCCAGGTGAATGGTTCGCCTGTGTAGCCAAGATCTTCAGCAAATGATCTTATGTCATAATTTGGGCAAGGTACCACTCCTGTTCCAGCATTAAATGCTTAACATCGGGTGCCTTTGCGTAGTCGATGGAAGCAATAACCACCTGGAAATACTGCCATGGATTTGCACCCGACGGTAATTGTTTTTCATATTCTTTCCGGGTAAGGGAAGAGAGTATGTGCGATTCAATATGGAAGAAATAGTCCATAGCATCCTTCCATTGTTCTTTAAGGTTAGCATGCTTTTAATTTCTGGTCATTCTCGTTTTTATTCATGTGTGTACAAAATATTTTTCGCCAATTTTATCAAGAACGTTTTCGTTAAATAATGCAAGGTTCCGATATGAAATTTTTTCGTCGTGTGCCAGTTTCCCCACTATTATTGATGGATGCACCTCATGAACTGATGCACATTCAATTATTTTGTTTTTAGTTAAGTAACCTACGTAGGATTCAAGATAATTCATAATTTCCGGATGTTTCAATTTTTCTGCTGCAAGTTCATTTGCTTCTTCTTCAATATCACTGTCAACGTTATCCTTTAAATTATCGAGCACAAAGGAAGTAGAGTCGTTCAAGTGCTTGATAATGTGAGCTATTTCATGCGCAACTGTAAACCAAAAATTATCAATGCGTTTATATCTTCCTGTATACACTACCACCGGATTTCCAGCATCAATAAATGCAGCTCCATCAAGATACGTTTTTTGAAGATGAGAGAGTACAAAGAACTTGACTCCAATTTTATTCAATTGCTCTAAAAACTTATTAATACCGTTGTCAAGTGTGGAGTAAATATTTATCTCATTATACAATTTAACTAATTCTTCTTTTTGGAAGTCGGGAAGTTTAATTCTTGATGCAGTTTTTTTTGCCATTTGAAACCACGTAACTGCGTAGGATGCATTATATTGATTAAAGGCATCAGATTTACGTTGTAAACATGCTTGTAGATAATGTTCATTTAAAGAAAAATCTATTCTATTTCTCCATCCCCAGAAGTCTTTTACAGAATCGATAAGTTCCTTTGTATTTGAATATTCTGCTATCCATCCTTTTTTTACCATATCCCGAATTGGCATGTTGCTGTATATATCAGCTTTTATTTCCGCTTCTTTTTCTTTTTCAGTTACCTCCTGTTGTAGCCAGAGTCTGTAGCTATTGTCAATATTTAGCCAATATTGTGCAGAGGTATCAAAAATTTCACCCAGCAGTCTTGCAATTTCAATGGTAATTGGTTGTTTATCCTTTAATATCTTATTTACATGTTTTAGAGAAATACCCAAAATTTCTGCGAGGTCTTCCTGTGTCCACTCTCTAATATCCATTTGTTCTTGGATAAAAAAACCGGGACCAAATTTTTTTGCAGCCCTTAATTGAGTTGTAGAAATCATGGTTTTAATTTTTGTAATGGTTAGAAATGGTAATTAAAATAAAATCACCTTTGGTCTGTTCATCGTTTGCCCACGCTACTTTCATTTCAAGACGATATTGCCCAGACAATCGCATGGAGTACCTGTTTTTATATCCTTGCAGACTTTCAAAACGTAAACCTCGGTCATTCCATAGGTCATAAATTGTTACAGCCGATTCTATTTTTTGAATCGTGGCAAAAAAATCAATTACACGTTCAGGAAGTTTAAGTTTTTTAGATTTTCCAGTTGTGTAAAGTTTTTCAAGTTCTTTGTGGTTAATATAAATGTTCAAAAAGGTGAAATGTTTTACAAAGTTAAACCAATTTAGTTAAAATGCAAATTTAATTATGACCTTTGTGGTTAAAATCAAATTCATTGTGTATTCATATTTTTTATTGCAATCTGCTTAGGAGATGTCATAGGTTTGAATTTGAAGATCGAAATTTAAAAATTTTATAGTAAAAACAGAAAGTTAACTGAGCCATTATTTAAGTATATTTGAAGTACGAAGAAGCGCAAAAAAAGAATGGAGCCGAAAATCGTGTCGAAAATCGTACTCCATATATAAGTATTTGACTGTCAATAGCCAAGTAGCCCCACCAGGAATCGAACCTGGATCTACAGTTTAGGAAACTGCTATTCTATCCGTTGAACTATAGGGCCTTCCTTTTTTCAGGAGGGCAAAAATAGGGAAAAACCTCAATCCTGACAAATCAAATAAAAAATAAAGGAAGTTGCATTTGTTAAAACATTCATTTAAATTTACTTAAAAATCTTTTCCAATGAAAACCTTTTCCAAAATCCTGTTTGCCCTGATTGCCGCATCCTTCCTCTTTTCATGCCATTCTGCCGTTGAAGATGAGTCCAAACGTCCCAATATCATCCTCATCATGTCCGACGACATGGGATATTCCGATATCGGCTGCTATGGCAGTGAAATCAGCACCCCCAACCTGGACAGCC
>CAYTDH010000607.1:0-2869 GCA_964436325.1 uncultured Tangfeifania sp. | reverse complement strand
ATCCAGGGGTCATCATCCTCATTGGGATTGTCGCAATCATAGATTGTTATTTCCCGGATTATTTTCACCCCTTTAATCGCTGAAATAAGCTGCATTAGGTCAGATAAGCGCACCTCGGTGCGCAGTTTTGCATTTTCAAGCTCCCGGGAATCAATAAAACCATTTTGAAGGAGCGGGCCTTCAAAAATTTCATCGGTGCTGTATCCTTTATCCACCATTTGCCGGAGGGAATAGAACTTCAACGGAGGAGAAAAATAGTCGTCAATGGTCCTGAGAATCTTAGCATGAATCAACTCTTCATCGGTTTCCGGCTCCAGTTCAATGCTGGCACAAACGGCGATGGGATGCTTTTCAACTTCAGTAATCTCCACCAAATCTTCACAAAGATTCCGGTTCGCATGGTAAAGGGTTCGGATTTTATCTTTGATTTTCTCTTTTTCTTCCTCTTCCAGTTCTTTTTTGGGATACCCCTTTCCGGTGGCCTCATCAAAATCTACTTTTATGGAATACAGTCCATGAAGTTTAAACTCTTGCTTGAAATCGCTGTCTATAGCCTCAAAATCAGTGGAATCATAAGATAGCTGTCCATTTTTGCAATCCACATGAACCGTTTTATCAAAAGGAGAAAGCCAGCAGTTTTTCACCCCTTCGATATCGATAAAAAGTTTCCGGTAATCAGCTTCTGATACGGGTTGGGAAGGGAGGATCCGGGCTGCTCTGAAGAATTGCTCATCCAGTTTGGGTTCCTCTTCTTCTTCAGAGGGGGTAAGGATATTCTGCATGGGCATTTGAATGCGTGTTCCCAGATCGGTTATGGCATACGAGAGCATTTCCATGATGGTTATTCCGGGATCATGCGAATTGTAATCGGTCCAAAGGTCACTGGCCAGTTGTTCGATGTATTCCTGTCCTTTTTTTCGCAGAAAGGAATAATCAAGATCGTCGCCGGTGGCAACATTTTTGGGCAATGGATTATTTTTATTTATGTCTGACATGTTTCCTCTGTTTCTGTGGTTTCTGTGCAACTGGTCGTTTCGGTGCTGATGTTGTGCTGTTTGGCTGAAACAAGAATAGCTGCAGGGCTCGACGGAGCAACACTTTTGGTGCTTGTTTCAGTTCCTTTAATCAGGGTGACATCTTCGAGATAATCAACATATTTAAGTTTTTCAAGGGATTGAATAATGGTACTTCTGTGCAGGGATATCCCGAATTCAATGCGTGCGGATTCTTCGAAAGCCCAGGGCGATAAAATTTTGGTAATATCTTCATTCAGTACTTTTTGATAATAACTTTCATCATATCCCTTATGAAATTTCACCTTGAGGTCAACTTTTACCTCTTCGTATTCGGGATTCGAAACAACGGCGTTAACATGAAGTGAATTCAACTGATTGATATAGCTGCTGATATCATTCAGGGTAGCCTGACTTACCCGGGGTTGGTAGACATCAAAAACATTTTTGTTGACAATATCGGGTATGACAATCACCAGCACATTTCCCGGAGCCAGGAAACGGGTGACTTTATTCCCGTCTTCTGTTCCTGACCAGCTATGATTCAGGCATTTAACCTTGTGAATTTCCGGAAATTTTTCCAGGACCAAATGTTCATAATCCCAAAGGGTGAGGGCCCTTTTTTTGTGCCGCAGCCGCTCGCTGACGCGACGGTAATATTGGGCATCGGTTTCTGCAGGTTTTCCGCCGAAAGAGGAGTAAGGCTGCGAAATGCCTTTGACGGAGGATAGCCGTTGCACCATTTTTGAGATTGTTTCGGCAGCCAATCCGTTTTTCAGGTGTGTTAATTCGTTGTTATTATTTGAAAAAGTGGCAGTTACGGCCTGTGCATGGATGGCAATGATTTTACAAACGGCATCATAAGTTTTATGCGCTTGGGCTTTAACCCAAATATAGCCTGAAGGAAGACGGGTATTGTCGCTGTTGGCTTCACCCGGGATGGAGAAACGAACAATTCCCGACTGAAGGAAATTGTCGGTTTGATTGGAAATCATAAAACTGGAACTAAGTTTCTGCCATTCATTTTGACAGAGCACTGACCATTCAATTTTTTGCTTTCCGGTAAACGAATCTGCCTGGGGATTTTCGCTACCCTCGAGTACTTGTACCAAAAGGGAAACGGTTTGCCGGGGCTGTGCATTCTCCAGACCAATATACAACTCACCTCCCTTGCAGTAAGTTGGAACCAGGGTGTTTTGCATTTTTTCATTATCACTCAAAAAAGGAACCTGCGATTTCAGGTAAGGATGCTCCTCCGTCTGACCAAAAGGATGCTCATGGAAAAGGGTGATATCGCCTGTTTGCCAGGCGGTTTTTGAGTTATCGGGGTTGGCACTCGCCTGGGCAGTGTAATCCAGAGTAATCCATTCAATCATAGGGGTATACGGCTCATTGGGAATCAGCGCATCCTGATCTTCACTGCTGAAAGCCAGGGCATAAATTTTGGGATAAAGTTCGTGATAAAAGGGATGATTTAATGACAATCTTACGGGGCCGTTTTTGTTCACTTCATAACCGGTATTTTCTACTTTAAAACCGGTTTTAAACCCCTCATCCGCTGGGTTAAACAGGGTTATCTCATCATGAACTTTGAGCCATTCTTCTTTATGTCTGATCTCAACCCTGGCAGTAAAATAATCGTCACCGTCTACAATAAGATTGTCGGGAGAATCATCCCAGGGGAAAAGATTAAAAATTCTGTCTTTTATGAGACCTGTCTCCAACGTTTTTTTAATAGATGGTTCGCCAGTATCTTTATCCACATACATTCCCAGGGAAAAAGAAGAAGGGCTGGCCTGATAAAGATGTTCTTTCCGATAAGCAAAATAGAGATCAACAAAGGCATCCCGGCTGCT